>CAPYQR010000075.1:4713-7902 GCA_948742005.1 uncultured bacterium | reverse complement strand
GGGTATTGAGGAGAAATTCCCCTCGGAGCTCTCGGGCGCTATGCAAAAAAGGGTTGGTTTCGCGCGTGCTATTGTAACAAATCCGAATATAATTTTATACGATGAGCCCACAGCCGGACTTGACCCTGTAACTTCGACCATGATTGAAGATTATATTGTTCAATTGAAAAAAGAATTAAATGCTGCCTGTATTGTTGTTACGCATCAATTATCAACAATAAAACGCGCTGTAGATAAGGTTATTATGCTTTATCAAGGGACTATTGTTTTTAAAGGAAGTGTTTTGGAGCTTTTATCTGGTCAAAACGAATACGCAAGACAGTTTATAACGGCATCAATTGAAGGACCTATGAACATTGCGGGAAAATAATTTTAAAAAATAAAAGGATAAATTATGAACAAAAAAGGTAAATATTCATCATCTTTAAAAGTCGGGCTTTTAACCCTAAGCGCCTTATCGATTCTGATTTTTACGGTTCTTTGGGTCAAAGGAAGAAGTTTATCAGCCGGTGAGCGGATTGATGTTGCCTTTAATGATATTAACGGAATGAGGGCAGGAAGCGCTGTTCAGATGATGGGGCTTAGAATCGGGCAGGTTGAGGAAATTACGCCTGTTATGAACGGGAAAGACAGTTTTATTAAGCTTAGATTCGTAGTAACGGAAAAAGATGTCAAAATTCCCCTTGCTTCAACAATTTCAATCCAACAATCAGGAATTATCGGCGAACAATTTTTAGAAGTCACGCCGCCTAAAGTTGAGCATGTTTTTGCTGAAACAAACAGAACTTCAACAGCAATTAAAAAAGATGATTTGATTTTTATGGAATTATCGCAGGGGATAATTCCTGTCGGAAAGGCTATTGAAGCCGAGATTTTGAAAAAATCGCAATTACCTTACAGTTTAAAGCAAAAATTTAACACAAAAAATATTTTAAAATTATCTTATGTTATTGATTTACCCGGGTTGATTGTTGATAAAGACGGCGTAGGGTTAAAAATAAGCAATAATAAAATATTTTTATATTTGCTTGACGGAGAAATACCCGAAACTCCTAAAGAAAATTTAAAATACACGGTAATTGAACCTATGCGCCTGTCAGAGTTTATGGATTTAGGTTTCAGAGCAACAAAAGCAATGCTTGACACTAATGATAAAATAACGGAAATTTTATCTGACGAATTTATCGACAGCATTAAATCCTCTGCAGAAAACATCAAAACTTTGACCGCAAGCGCAAATACAACGCTCGATAAAGCAAGCTTGCTGATTGATTCAAGCAAAAATGACATTGAAGGGTTGATTAATCAGTCACAGGATTTAATTGACAGTTTAACAAAATTATCAAACAATTTAAATTCTTTAATAACAGATGAAACAATGAAAAATGATGTTTTAAACACTATAAAATCAATTGGAAAAATGTCTGATAATGTAAATAAAATAATTGATGATGCTCAAAGTAAGGATATTATTTCAAATATTGAAACAACAACAAGAAATATTCAGGAAATTTCAAGTTATGTAAATGAATTTACAAAAGACGAGCAATTAAAAGAAGATATCAGAAAGACTGTTACAAACCTTGCTTGCATAACTTCAAATGTTTCAAAAATAATGAGCGATTACAATCGTCTTGATGACAGTGAAAAAATGAAGCTCAAAGGAACAATAAGAGAAATTAATACAATTACTAAAAATCTTTCTAAATTTTCTGAAAAATTAAACAAAAGATTTTTGTTGTTCCGTTTGATGTTTTGATATTAAAATATAATCGAGAATGTCGATAAATGACAAAAAATTTTAAAAATACTTTTCAAAATATTCACTACAACAGGCAGAAGCCAAATTTTTGGCTGAATATTGTGCTTTGCGCAGGCGAATTTTGCTATGGCTTTGTAATTAGATTAAAAAATTTTTTATATGAAAAGAATATTCTCAAAGAAGTAAAAACCGCAGCATATGTAATTTGTATCGGCAATTTAACAACCGGCGGTGTCGGCAAAACTCCTATTGTTGCAGCAATTGCTAATTCTTTGGCAAAATCTGCACAAAATGAAAAAATAGCGATAATTTCGCGTGGATATGGGGCAAAGCTTCAAAATAAAACCCCGAACATCATTAAAGATTTAAATGAGATTAAATTTGAAAACGGTAATGTATGCGGGGATGAACCTTTTCAATTGGCTGAAAAGGTTTCAAAAAATGTTGTCGTAATAACTTGCAAAAATAGAAAATCGGCAATTGATGAGGCTGTTATTAAATTTGGCTGTAAAATAGTTATTTTTGATGATGGTTTTTCAAATCGTAAAGTAAAAAAAGACCGTTCAATTCTCGTAATTGATTCAAAAATGCGTTTTGGAAACGGACACTTATTGCCAAAAGGACCATTAAGAGAGCCAATAAAAGAAATTAAGCGCGCAGATGAGATTTTTATCGTTGATAAAGGAGATGAAAATATTAAAGAAGCGATTAATTGGGCGAAAAACAGTTTTAAGAAAAAAATCTCTTTATCTAAAATGACACCAAAAAAAATCTACAACATGCACACAAAAGCGCAAGTGCTTTTGATGAATGATAATAAAAATCCGAAAACAAATGCTGTTGCTTTTTGTGCAATAGGACAGCCTTCTCAATTTTTTGATTTTGCGCAGCGGTTTTATAATCTTGAAGAAAAAATTACATTTAATGATCATTATAAATATTCAAAAAATGATATAAAAGAATTAATTAAAAAAGCAAAAACAAAAAATATTAACATTTTTATTACAACACAAAAAGACGAAGCAAAGCTTAGAAATTTAACGGAAGATATTAAAGATTTTTCATTTAATGTTTTGGAGCTTGAAACTTCAATTGTTTCTATAATCTAATTGAAATTATTCATTTCAATATATTCAATCGCTTCTTCCATTGAATTGAAAACTTGAATTGCATCTGATAAAAATACAAAATCTAATGCCTTGACGATTTCTTCGCAAGGTTTAACCAGAACAAAAATCCCGTCTTTTAAGCTTGTTGCTTTGTAGACTTCAGAAAACAAATAAGTGTATGCATCTGAGAATATTTTAATATGTTCAAGGTTGAAAATTATGTTTTGTTTGCTTGTTAAGACATTCGCATTAACTTCTTTAATGATTTTATCGATATATTTTTCATTGTTTACTTTATATAAAGTAAAAGCACAGATA
>CAPYQR010000075.1:0-4703 GCA_948742005.1 uncultured bacterium | reverse complement strand
TATCATTAACACGATAAAGCGAGAATTCATCGCTTGAAGTTTTGTTTGTGGAATTTGTGATGAATTTTAAAATTCTTTCATGCCATTCCGGGCATTTTGGAATAAATTCATCAATTTCGAGATTGTATGCCTGTTGGATGATGCTTGTGTTGTCAGTTCCTGAAATTGCAATTAGTTTAAAAGAATGCTCGCCTTGATTTCTAATTTCATTTGCAGCATTGATTAATTCAAAACCGTCTTTGTAATCGGGCATGTATAAATCCAACACGATAAATTCAAAATTTTTCTTTTTAAATTCGGCAAGCGCTTCTTCTTTGCTTCTTGCAACATAGACATTCATACCAATTTTTCTCAACATGGAAGAAAGCTGGAAAATCGATAATTCTGTATCATCAACAATTAAAACATTTGTAACTTCGGCAGTAAAAAAGCTCATCGGATAATTAAAATAGTTTAATTTCCGCTCAAGCATTACAAGTGCGCGCGAAACAAGCGCTTTTGAATCTTCTTCCGTATCTTGGGTTACTTCAATTCCTGATAATTTTAGAAGACTGTTTAATTGGTCTTTTGTAATGTTGATATTGTTATTTTCTTCCATAGCTTTAATTATACAATCTTTTTTTTAAAATTACCACAGAAGCGCAAAAATTCATTCAATATTATTATTAAGTTTTGTTAAGAAAAGAAGTAAAAAGAGCAATTTGAATTTAAAAAATAACTTTATTATTATGTATAGTTTATAGGGTTTATTTATTTTATGGCAATCGGAGATTTACAATTTAATCCATATTTAAATCAAAATCTAAATCAAAATAATGCAAATAGATTGCAATTTGGTTCATTAACAGGTGTTGGCGCAAAACAACCCCAACAAACCCAACAATTACGCCAGCTTGAAAAACAACCACAAGCAAAACCCTTACAATTTAAAGAATATTCACCCGAAGATTTAATCCAGGCTCAAGCAATAGCCGAAACTTTTGCTCCAAAAGAAGAACAACAAGGTTTTCTTGAAAGCTTGAAAACAGATTTTAATGATATCTGGAATGCAGCAGCAACAATGTTTGCTGAACCAACGCAAGAAGAATTAAACGCAGGATTTAAAGAAATCGATTCATTCAGCGCTTTAAAACCTGAAAATTACTATAAAACAGTTGATACTAATAAAGAAGTTGTGCCTTTTTACGATGATAAAGATTATCAATTTGTTGCATAATTTTACGCAATAAAAAGCTCTTGATTGGGGGAAACCAAGAGATTTTTCGCGTGTTTATAAAATGTTTGATTTTTTTTGAATTAAAATTTACTAACTAAAAACTTTAAATGATTTATCGATGTTATCTTTAATTACCGAAGATACGCTGTCCATTTCGGTTTGGAGTGCATTTCTTTCAGTTTCCAATTTATCAAGTTCCATTTCTAATGATTTATCAGTTTTTTGAATTTTATTCATCGTATTATCATATTCTGCCTGTGCTTCTTTATCATCTGCTTCATCGTAAACTTCGGATATTGAACCGCCGCCGATGTTTTCAATGCTGTCTGATTCAAATCTTATAGTTCCGTCATCTTCTTTTTTCATTGTAGCAAAATAATAAGTGCCTGATTGAAGCGCATGTTGGAAATGGTCAACATCATCAAGATCTTCCCCGACAATCATAAATTGTTCAGGTTTAAGACCGGGATCATTTTCAATCATCTTATCGATTTCTTCTTGTTTTGTAACAACGATTTTTTGACCGGACGAAGAAACAAGGAAATATTTTTCCTGCGAAGAAGAAAACCCTTCTTGCTGTTTATTCATATAATTTAAATAATTTTTATACGTAACATCAACACTGGATGTACCCTCACCATTACGATAAGTAAAAATATACTTACGATTCGAGGTCTTGTCCTGATATTTTGTCGAAGCCTCCGTCATTTTGTTAGCCAATTGCAAACGCTCAAAAGAAATTTGCTGAGCCTGATATTCAACATTACTTTGCCTTGCCGTCAATTGTAAAAATCGCGCCTGACTTGCCGAAAGTCCCATAAGTCCATTCTCCTTGAGCTTTATTGTCTAACATTAATATTTACGGCATTTTTATTCAAAACTTTAATAATTTTATAGATAATCGGACAGGTTTGTTACATTTTGTAATATTTTGTGTGTAAGGTTTACAGTGGAAATTTAATATTTTGTAAATTTTCGCATTACTTACTTCTCTGCCTTAATTAGTGCTGTTTTTGTTTCTACTTTGATTTCTTTTCCGTTTAATGTTTGTTGGATTTCTGTTATGTAGTTATTGACTTTTTTTTCATCAAAATAGTTTAAAAATCTTTCTTTCATTGTTTTTTGTCCCGGTGAGGGCGGGAGTGTGAACCAGGTTTTGATTGCGTCTGTTTGGGCTGTGTATTTAGATGTAACAATTTTTTCTTCTAAATTTATAATGCTGAATCCTGCGTTTTTCATGTTTTCTTTTAAGGAAGAGGAGTTGAAGTTTACAAGTGCATCGTTTTTGTCTTCCATAAATTCTTTTTCCGCGTTTTTAAAGTCTTCATAATCGCTTATTTCGCTGCTTTGCGTAAGTTCGTAATATCTTGTGTTTTGAGAAATTATTGGTTCAAATGCGCAATAAATTCCCCCGGGTTTTAAAACGCGGAATAATTCATTAAAAGCTTTTTGTTTATCTAAAACATGAACCAAAACAGAGCGTGTTAAGGCTCTGTCTAAATAATTATTGTTTAATTTAATATTTATAATGTCTGATTGGAGGAATGTTGCATTATTTGCGGTTTTGGACAAGTTGAGAATTTTTTGGCATTCTTCAATGCAATCAATAAATTTATCAGAAAAAATAAGCTCGACTTTATCTTCAAATCTTTCCAAAACACCAAAACCAAGCAAGCCTGAGCCGCAGCCAAAATCGGCAATTTTTTGGTTTTCTTTTAAATTGGCAAGGTCTAAAACTTCATCTCTTATTGAAGTAAGCCAATTTAAGGTTTGGTTTAATTGAATTTCGGTCATATAAGCAAATCTTGTCGATTTGAGCCATTGTGTCCAGTTTTTGCAAATTTCGCTCATTTTTCCTCCAAATGTTGTAATTATTAGCTTGTTGAGTGTTTTTTGTGTTTTAAGCAATTATAATTTATTTGTAATAGTATGATTAAACAGTAAGATGGTGTTTTTTAAGAATGTTTCAAAATTCAAATCCGAACTTAGAAAAACATATTAATTATCTTAGCATGATGTTTGAAGTTAGCACAATTGCGAATCAAACAGATGATGTTTATACGCTTCTTGCTGATTTGGCGCGTTATTGTGAAAATTTAATTGATTCAAAACATGTTACATTTTATCTTTTGGAAAATCATAATTATAAATGTGTTTATACTAATGAAAAAATCAGAACAAATGAATTTTTTGAATCTGAAGATAATCAAACGGGATTTTTCGCTACGGTTAATGCTTCAAAAATTATTAAGATGAAAGATGACAAGGGAAGTCAGATTTATAAAACATTTTTAGAACAAAATAATATTAAATTTCTTAATCCGACTTATATGCGTGTATTTTTCGACAGAGAAGTTCCGATTTGTTATTGTTTTATTAAAGAAAATGATGAAAAGCCTGTTGACGAAGCGACTTTGGTGAATCTTGATGCGGCGTTTAAGTATTTAGAGCCAATAATTGGCAAATATCAAAGACAAATTAGGAAAAATGAAGAAATATCCCAGCTTCAAAAATCTTTACATAATATTTCAATTTTATACAATATTTCGCAAGCGGTTAATTTTATTGATGATCTCAAAAGATTGTTAAAGGTTATTTTGCAAAAGGCTTTAACTACACTTGATGCTGAAAAAGGGTCGTTGATGCTTTATGATTATTCGCTAAATGCACTTCAGGTTAGAATTGTCAGCGGTTTGAAAGATGTAAAACTTGAAGAAGCGATTAATAACGGTGCGGTTCAGTGTGCTAAAATCGGAATTGGTGAGGGGATTGCGGGAACAGTATTTTTGGAGCGCAAACCGATTATTACAAACCTTGGTTCGGCTGATCCCCGTTATATTGTTAAAGAATTTATGAGCAATGTTACATCTCTTTTGTGTGTTCCTTTGATTGCAAAAGGCGAGGTGATTGGCGTTATTAACATTACAAATAAAAAACATGATAAATTATTTAACCAGAAAGATTTAGAATTTATTACATCTCTTGCAAACCAGGCGGCGATTGCGATTGATAATGCTAAATTATATGAACTTGCTACAAAAGACGGAATGACAAAACTTTATATTTATCGTCATTTTTGTACATTGCTGGAAAATGAAATCAGAAGATGTGAAAGATATAAAAGAAATATGTCTTTATTGATGATGGATATTGATAATTTTAAAAAAATTAACGATACATACGGACATCTTATGGGTGATACGATTTTAAGGCGTTTGGCTGCCGTTTTGCAGGAAACAATCAGGAATATTGATATTCCGGCGCGATATGGCGGAGAAGAATTTGTTGTTATTCTTCCTGAAACAAGCAAGGAAGATGCTTGTGTTATTGCACAGAGAATAAGAAAAAATATTGCCAAAATTAAAGTTTCAATTAATGAAAGAGATACATTATCTCCGACGGTTTCAATTGGTGTTGCGCAATTTTTAACAGACGGAAAAGACCCCAGAGAGTTAATTAATGCTTCAGACACGGCTCTTTATCATTC
>CAPYQR010000074.1:5787-7903 GCA_948742005.1 uncultured bacterium | reverse complement strand
AAGAATCAATTGCTGTTTTGTATTTTTTTTGTGGATTTTTCGGATTTAAATTTTCATCAAAAAGCGCCTTATTATCAACAAAAATTTGCAAAATTTCAAATTCTTGTTTTTCGGGGTTATTTTTGCCCTTGATTTTAATATTATTTGAACACTGCAAAAATCTCGGGTTGCTTTTTTGATATCCTCTTGTTTTTAGCGCATGGGAAAAAATCTCTCTGATATCTTGTGCATTTAATTCGACTGTTTGAATAGGGGTTTGTGCGGTTATTGTTTTTTTGAAAAGATAATTTGTAATTTGTTCGTTTTCTTTGTATTCCAAAGATTTCATCAAAAAACCCGTAGAAAAAAATGCAATTTCAGCACCCGCTGTATTTTTCATCGAATCCGCAAGAAAACTTCCCAAAGAACAAGGATTTGAATATTGCTTTTTTAAATCAAGCACAAAAGGAACAATTGGAGAATAAAGCTGTGTTTTTTCTTCGTATTTTTTCAAATCCTCTTCAAAAATGGGTAAAATTGAATCTTTTGTCAAATTTTCCTGCCTGATTAATTGATAATTCACAATTTCACAATCATCGCAATCTGATATGAAATCAAATTTATACATTGAATCACAAAAAGCTTCAGGATAAAAAATCTTCAACTTTTCATCCGCCTCGACTTTTTCATGGTCATGCCCGCCGATTATTAAACTCGGTTTTATTCCTTGTTTTATGAAATTTTGCGCGATTTTTCTGCTTGAATTCAAATAATCATGATTTAAAATAATGATTCCGTCAGGTTTTTCAAAGGAAATCGCACGATAAATTTCTTCAAACGCATCTTCTTGTTTTTTAGCAATAATTCCAAATTTTGAAGTATTTAAATTGTCAATACAAAATCCCGTTATAAAAATCCTCTTGTTTTCAAGATTTATTGTTTTATAAGATTCCAGCCAGCAAGGGCGGAGGATTTTACCGTTTTTTCTTTCAAAAATATTCGCGCAAACCGTAAAAATCCCTTGTTTTTTGAATAATTTTACGGTTTCGATAAAATATTCGACACTTTGCGCGCTGAAGCCGAAATCATTGTTCCCGATTGTCAAAAACATTTGGAGATTGGGGTTTTTCGCCTTTGTTTTAAGATAAGAATTTCTTTCCAAATCTTTCGGGTAAATTCCTTTAAAAATATCTCCGCAATTCAAAAACAAGGAATCTTTCGCGTTTTTGTCCTTTAAAATTTCAGATAAAAACGCGCTTGTTTTCCTTGTTTCCTGATGAGAATCACTTATTGCAAAAATTTTAATCACTTTTAAATTCTACAATAAAATTGTTGAATTTTGAATTTTTTAAGCCTTGTTTTTTTCTCAAGCTTCAAAAGCTTTTCCTTTAAACATCAAAAGAACATTTTTGTTAATGCTATCCAAAACAGCTTCGTTTTTGGACAATAAATCTTCGCTGGCTTCAACACTTACTTCCTCGGTTTGAGTTGTTAAATCATAAATCAATTCATTTACTTTACTCAATACTTGCAGCGCTGCCAAACTGTCTTTACTGTCAGCGGAATCGTCTTCGGAATATTTTTTTAACTTTACTGCCGCCGTATTTCCTTCAGAATCAGTAAATGAAAGCAATTTAGCCAAATAAACAGGTTGGTCTTCAAAAAGTTTTAAACTTTTTGCAAAATTTACACCGGAGTAATCCGAATCAACTATGGAAGTAATAAAATTGTCATCAGATGCATTATTATATGCTTTATTAAAAAATGCTCTTTTTAAAACTTCCATTTTTTTGCTTTCGTCTTCAATTTTCAAAACGGCATCCAAAAATTGTGAAACATAACCCGAACCCAAGTATTTGAAGTTAATTTCGTTTTCATATCCTTTTAAATAATGCATGATTGCTTTTGTGGATTTTTCATTAAAATCGGGAAAAATATTTTCACATTTGCAATCAGTTATTTCATGATTGTGATGATTGCAATATATTGAATTGATTTCTTTTAATTCTGAATATGGCAGCGTAAATTCCGAATTAACATTGCAGCGGATTATTTTTGCCATGCCGAAAGAAAGATTATAAGAGGGAAGTTCAAATTTTTGGTTTTGAATATCAACTGCACTTTTTTCTTTTTGGGC
>CAPYQR010000074.1:0-5777 GCA_948742005.1 uncultured bacterium | reverse complement strand
TGAAAATGGTTTTGAGAAACGGATTGAAGTGAAATTTTGTTCATTTTTAATTCCTTATTACATGCAGACAAATCTACAAAAACAAATAAAGGAAAAAAATTGCCAAAAAATTTAATTCTCAAGCAAAATTTTAACAGCTTCACCATCGCGGTGCATTTCTATTGCACGTTTTGCATATTTCATATCCATGCGTTTTGTTATTAATTTTTCAACTTCAACTTCGCCTCTAGCAATCATATCAAGCGATTGCCTGAAATATTCAGGCGTATGGTGAAAAGAGCTGATTATTTTAACTTCATCATAATGCAATCTTTTTGTATCAATATTGACACTCGTTCCCGACGCACACCCGCCAAAAAGATGGACATAACCCCCTTTTCGCACAAAAGAAAACATTTTTTCCCACATCGAGGGTAAACCTACACATTCTATTGCAACATCAAGCCCGCGCCCTTCCTGGGTATTGTTTTTAATAAATTCTTCAGGGTCAGGGTATTTTTTTAAATCAATTACAAAATCCGCCTGCGCAAATTCATGTGCTAATTTAAGCTTTAAAGGATTTCTGCCCATGGCAATTACTTTTGCACCTTTTAATTTTGCAAGCCTGGCAAACATTAAACCAATTGGTCCAATCCCGACAACACCCACTGTATCGCCTTTTTTAATCGGGGTTTTTGCTATCCCATGGACTACATTAGACAAAGGTTCTGTGAAAGCTGCCTGTGCAAAACTAAGATTCTTAGGAATTAAAAGCGTATTTTTTTCAACAATCAGCCTTGGAACAACAATATATTGCGCATAAGCCCCGTTTAAAAGATTCAAATTCTCACAAAGCTCATATTCCTCACGTTTACAATAAAAACACTCGCCGCATGGCGCAGAATTTGCACAAACAACCCTATCACCAATATTAAACCCTTTAACATTTTCATCCATACGCGCAATTATGCCTGAAAACTCATGCCCGAAACCCGAGGGGACTTTTTTAATCAAAACAGGGTGTCCACGCTTGAAAGTTTTAACATCTGTTCCGCAGGTAAGTGCTGCTTCAACTTTGACAAGAATTTCCCCCTCGTTAAGCTCCGGGATTTTTACTTCTTCATATCTTATATCATTCGGCGCATAATAGCGCACGGCTTTCATTTTCATATTTTAATATACGCCTTAAAAATTTTATTATTAAAACTATCATCAATTGCTTTTGATAAATTGTCAAGAGTATAAACAACAGAAAGGTTAGAAACCTTAACAATTTTTTCATTTAACAATTTAGCGCTTAATTTTAAATCACAAGGCGCGGGTGAATAACTTGAAATTATTGACAATTCACGATAATAAACCTCATTATTTGAAAAACCCGCCAAGTCATTTTCAACAGAAGAAAAAACAATTATTTTCCCGCCGTCAATAGCGTATTTCAACGCTGTTTCAATTGCTTTTGAACTTCCTGCGGTCAAAAAAACAACATCATATTTTCTGTTTTCATCAAAATAAAATCCCTGTTTTTGCGCAAATTCAGTCCTATTGCGGGAAATATCAAACCCGAGGGCATTAACATTAAAAGCTTTCAATCCTTTTAACATTAAAAGTCCTATTGAACCCAAACCAACGACAAGCGCGCTAAATTTAGAATTTAAAGAATTATTGTCATTTTTACACTCATTATACTCAAACCCCGCACGTCTTATTGCACGCAGACAACAAGAAAGCGGCTCTAAAAAAGCTTTTTCGTCATCTTTTAAATCAGGCGACATCTTATAAACCGTATATTTCAAATGATTTTCATCAATCTTGATATACTCGGAAAATCCACAAGGAAAAATATTCGATTTTTTAAAAGTTTTACACATCGAATAAGAACCGTTTTTACAAAATTCGCAATTTCCACAAGGATAATGGTGTCCGAGCGCAACAATATCCCCCTTTTTAAAAATCTGCGAATGATTATTTTCTTGTTCTTGATTTATTTCATCAATAACTCCAACAACCTCATGCCCTAAAACTATCTTATTTTCAAATTCAGGGTCTTGTTGTTCGCGTGCATGTTTGATTTTAACCAAATCAGAACCACACAATCCGCAGCCCAAAACCTTAATAACAGCGCCATTTTCACCGCTTTTTAAAAAAGGTTTTTCAAGTTCTAAAATTTCAATTTTCCTGTTAATTAATTTTGCATATTTCATAATAAAATAATTATACAATAAAAATTTATTTAATTAATGCTTTAACAACTTTATAAACCAAGCGCAATTTTTCCTCATCCTCTTCAAGGGATTTAATATCTGAAACAAGCTCCAAAACAAGCTCTTTTGAGGGTTTTAAATATTCAAGATAAAATAAATCATCAGGCGCTATATTCAAAACCTCAAAAATCTTATCAAGCGTCTGCGAAGAAAGAAAATTGCTTCCGCATTCAATCCCTGATAAAGTCCTTTGCGAAATATTTAAAAGTTCCGCAAATTTTTCCTGCGAATAGCCTTTTAAAATTCTGTATTGTTTAATTCGTTTTCCTAAAAGTCTTTTTATATCCATTGCTTACCTTAAACAAGTATAGAATTATTTTTGCTTATTTATAACGAAATTTAATCGGTAATTTAAATATTAATAGAGATAAAATATCATTATTTAATAATTTTTATTAAGTTTTATGAAGCTGAAAAGCATTTTAAATTCTATATTTTAATTTTTTTAGCAATTTAATTTCTTCAACTTTAGCAATTCCAAAATTAAAAATTACTTTATAAAAACATAGTAAATCGATTTAACTGTATAAATTAGAAAAATAAACAAAAAATAGAAGGAGAAAACTATTATGACACTTATCACAACAAGCGTAGCAACTGCATTGAACCCCGCATTAGCACAAAAATTAAATTCCCCAAAACAAAATACAAAAGGTTCTCTTGGAAACAGAGTTGAATACAGCACCAAACAAGCAGGAAATTTGATTAAAACAGACATAAAAGCCCGCCTTGCAACATCAACAGGTATAGGCGCAACATTTTTGGCAGCTTATGGAACATTAAAATCAAAAGGTGCTCAAGATATCATTTCAAAAAGTATGAAAAGTCTTGCGAACAAATTTAATCTTAAAGAAATTGCACAAGAACTTACCCCGATACTTAAAGAAGCAGCAGGAAAGATTAAATCTCTGCCTGCTCCCGTTAAAGCAGTTGCTGCAGTTGGTTTATTGCTAACAAGCGCTATTGGTTCGCAAATTAGAACACAAGGAGTTTACGAAGCAGGTAAAATCGACCAGGAATATACAGACAAAGCAAAATTGCAAAATATTATAATGTAGCAAATATTTAAAATTAAATACACAAAAATTAAAAGGCCTTATCGAAAAATCGATAAGGCTGTTTGTGTTGTTGTTTATGCTTCGAGATTGTGTTGTTAGGTGTTGATAATGCTTTATTTACGCAATAGCGTTAAGTTTTTGTTGTTCCGATTCTAAACCTTTTTCAATGCTTTCTTGTCTTGCGAAGAATGTTTGGTAGAATAGGGGAGATTGTTTAATTGTTCCTAAAAAGTCTGCCATAAAGTTTCCTTCGTGGTTGTAATCGGCAGTTTGATTAATTACTTGAGCGCCTCTGTTTGTTTGAACGCCTGCTGTGAAATTTATTTTATTATTATTATTAATTGTATTTCTTACATTTTTTATCGGAGTTATAGTTAACATTTTGTTTTTCTCACCTCTTGTTTTTTTTGTTTTTTAGTGTTTGTTGAACACTTGTTCTTTATGTTCTTATTATGCACCTAAAAATTTTATTTGTCAACCCTTCTTTATAAATATTTTATTTCTTAATATAATTGGCTTTCAATGCCATTGTTAAAAATTTTTTTATTAACTGTCTAAAATACACTTATTATTTTAATCATTCATGCTTTTTATATTTTTTCTATATTACCCTCAAAGACTACCCGACTGTATAATTGCTTAAAGCGCACAAGTATTATTATATATAATTAATCTTTTTCATACTTCCAGCTATTCTTAATTCCAGACAGTTCGGGGCGCAAGCCCCCTTTTTTTATGCGTTTATATTAACAATTTATTAATTACGATACCGATAATATGAACAAAAAAATAAATTCAGGGGTTTTTATTATATATCATTATTTTAAATTAACCGCAAATAAATGAAAACATCCTTTTTAACAAATAATATAAATATCCATAACCCGTATTTTCTAACAAGCCGCCAAGCTCCCGTAAAAAAAGAGCAGATATTACATGGACATAATAAATATAGCGAAATAGAAAAGCGCGAATATTACAACGCAATAAAAAATCATATTATTCCTTTTTTGGGAAAAATAAAATCAACAGATGAAACACAAGAGGCGGTTTATGTAATTGATGTCCTTAAAAATTATAAAAGATTTGACAATATAGACGATGCAAGTGAAACGCTCAAAATCAGCAAAAATAAAATCCTAAAATGCATCAAAGGGGATTGCGAACAGGTTGACGGACTAGTCTTTGCGCCCGCTTCCATTATTGAAGAAAAAAACAAACGAAGCATATCAGTAGATGATTTTATGCTGGAAATGTCAGCCAACATTTTAAAAGAACTTCAAAATCCCATAAAACCTTTTATAACCTTAAATGAAATATTGAAAATACCCGAAGAAAAAAACGACAAAATAACAAGAGTCAGAGATATTCCCGATGAAGACATCCAAAATTCAAAAAAGAAAAGCTTCAGTAATCCTTTTTATATTATGGATGAATTAGGAGGCTATAAAAAATTTTACAGTCAGGTTCATGTTGCAAATGCCCTTAAAACCGACAGAAGCGCAATAAACAATTGTATAAAAGGAAAGAAAACCATTAATCATTTTGCATTAATAAGTGCAAGCGAAATAGAAACCAAACCCAAAGGCACAAAGGCGTTATATGTTGATTTGGAAAAATTAAAAAGCAGATTTAAGAAAAAAAGCAAATTTTATGCTATGGATGCAACGGGGGAATGCAGAGAATTTTACTTACCGCGCGAAGCCTCCAAGGCACTTGGCATATCAGAAGACTGTATATTAAATTGCCTTGCCAAAAAACAAAAAACATCCGGCGGATACGCATTTGCAAGAGCGGAAGAATTAGAAATTAAAAATCCTGACGGCAGCATTGAAATTGATAATAAAAAAATAAATGAATTGAAAAAAAATTTACAGGAAAAAGCGATTTATTTAATTGATAGTCAAGGATACACAAGATATGACGACGATATTGCAGCAAGCAAAGATATAGGCGCAAGCTACAAGCTGATTTTAAAATGTTTGTCAGGGGAGCGCAAAAAAGTCTACGGATACGCAGTGGTAAGAGCAAATGAAGTTGAAAGATTTGATGAAAACGGAAAATGTATTCTCAATAAAAGAAAACTGCAAGAAATATTTTTAGAAGCACAAAAACCCGATAAAACTTATATCAGCGAAAACGGTTTTTATTCAATTGACAGGAATCGCAAACGTCAAAAATTCTACAAACTGAAAGAAAGCGAAAAAGAACTTGGTATAAGAGGTGCGGAAATTGGCAACTGCCTCAAAGGAAAAAGCTATTTTGTAAAAGACTATGTTTTTGCACAAGCCGAAGAAATTGAAATAAAGAAAGCAGACGGCACAATAGAATTTGATGAAATAAAAATTACACAAAAAATGAGAAATTTTGAAAAAGATGCATTTTATGCAATTGATACGGATGGAAATGCTGAATATTTCTTAAATCTTAATAAAGCAACAGAAAAATTCAAAGGAGCAAAAACAAGCATTAGTAC
>CAPYQR010000073.1:1679-7964 GCA_948742005.1 uncultured bacterium | reverse complement strand
GATGATAATTCTGATGATGGCACAAAGGATGTTTTAGAGGAAATGAAATATGAGCCCAATTTATTTATCATGGGGCGTGAGGGGAAACTCGGGCTTGCGAGCGCTTATATTGAGGGGTTTAAGTATGGAATTTTTAAAGAATTTGATTTTTTAATACAAATGGATGCTGATTTTTCACATAGTCCTATATATTTGATTGATATTATTGAAAACCTGAAACGTTATGATGTTGTTATAGCTTCACGTAATATTGATGGCGGAAAAGTTATCGGATGGAGTTTTTTAAGGAATTTAATTTCAAAAGGCGGCTCAATTTATTCTAAAATTGTTTTAAATTGTCCTATTAATGATTTGACGGGTGGTTTTAACGGCTGGAGAAGAGAAATTATTGAAAAAATCGACCTTGATTCAATAATTTCTGTTGGTTATTCATTTCAAATTGAGATGAAATATAAGGCTTATCAAAATAATGCCAAAATAAAAGAACTCCCAATCACCTTTGAAGATAGAAAGTTTGGTCGTTCCAAGATGAATTTGGGAATCTTTTTAGAAGCTTTGATTAATATTTTTAAAATCAGATTTATGAAATAATATTTATTAGCTTAATTTTTTAATAATTTCGCAAATTAGCGCAATTTCTTTATCAAGTTCTTCTTTTCTTTCTTTTGTTTTGTCGATAACGTCTTTTGGCGCACTTTTGACAAATTTATCATTATTTAATCTTGATGAAATTGATTTTAGTTCATTGCTTAATTTTTCAAGTTTTTTGTTTTGTCTTGCAATTTCTTGATTTAAGTCAATTAAATCTTCAAGCGGGATTGTAATTTTTGTTTCATCAACAACGCAAACTGCGCTTTTTGCAATATTTTCCTGTGTTGAAAATTGCATTGAATTGACTTTAGCGAGGCGTTTTAGGTATTTTTCAATTTGTCTGAATAAATCTTCGTTTTTATCAACAATAATATCTATTTTTGAACCCAGCGGAATATTGAACTCTGCCCTTACGTTGCGTAGTGCTTTTATTGCTTCAAAAACGGTTTCCATCTTTTTGGAATCTTGTTCAAAAGACAATTTGGGGTTAAATTTAGGATAAATTGCATTTAAGATTCCTGTTGTTTGTTTTTCCAGAGGCATTTTTTGCCAGATTGCTTCTGTAATGTGCGGCATTATCGGGTGTAATAGCCTTAAGAATTGGTCTAAAACGTAAGCTAAAACGGATTCGTTTTTGTCAATTTTAGATAATTCAATATACCATGCGCAATATTTATTCCAGAAAAAGTCATACAATATGCTTGCAACTTCGCCGATTCTATAGTTTTCAAGGTTTTCATTTACTGCTTTTGCGGTATTATTTAATTCGTTCAAAATCCACTTGTCTGCCAGAGTTAATTCAGAAGAATCTGCCAATGAATCAAGATTTAGTGTTAAATCTTTGGCACTTTTTGTTAAATTCATTAAAACAAATCTTGATGCGTTCCAAATTTTGTTTGCAAAATTTCTTCCGAATTCAAATTTATCATCGCTGATTTTAATATCTTGTCCGCCATAGGTGCAAAGTGATGTTAAAGTAAAGCGAAGTGCATCACAGCCATATTTTTCTATTAAATCAACAGGGTCAATCGTGTTTCCTTTTGATTTTGACATTTTTTGACCATGTTCATCGCGGATAAGTCCGTGGATATAAACTGTTGAAAACGGTGGTTGTTTTGTGAATTCCAAGCCCATTGTAATCATTCTTGCAACCCAGAAAAATATAATATCAAAACCTGTTACAAGAGTTGATGTTGGGTAGAATTTTTTGTAATCTGATGATTCAACATCCGGCCAGCCCATTGTTTCAAAAGGCCATAAGCCCGATGAAAACCAAGTATCTAAGACATCGGTTTCTTGGGTATAATTTTGCGGGTCAGGATTTTCAAGAGCTACAACCATTTCGCCTGTTTGATTATGATAATAAGCAGGAATTTGATGACCCCACCATAATTGGCGCGAAATACACCAATCGCGAATGTTTTCCATCCACATCAGGTAGTTTTTCTCCCAGCGTTCAGGGATTAATTTAATTGAACCGTCTTTTACTGCTTTAATTGCAGGCTCTGCTAACGGTTTCATTTTAACAAACCATTGTGTTGATAATAGCGGTTCAATTGTCGTATTACATCTTTGACAAGTGCCGACATTATGTACATGTTTTGAAATTTTAACAAGAACTTGATTTTCTTCAAGCATTTGAACGGTTTTGATTCTGGCTTCTTCGCGCGTTAAGCCTTGTAATTGAGGCGGAACGTATTCATTTTTCATCATACATCCTTTTTCATCAATTACTTTAATCTGTTCTAAATTATGCCTTAAGCCGACTTCAAAGTCATTTGGGTCGTGCGCGGGAGTGATTTTAAGCGCACCTGTTCCAAAAGATTTATCAACATAATCATCGGCAATAATTGGAATCGTTCTTCCTGTCAGAGGCATTACACAATATTTTCCAATTAAATCTTTATATTTAAAATCATTTGGATTAACTGCAATTGCGCTGTCGCCAAACATTGTTTCAGGGCGCGTTGTTGCAATTACAATTGCTCCCATTTCATCTTTTAGAGCATAAGAAATTTCCCACAAAGAGCCGTCTTGCGTTTCATAATTTGTTTCTACATCAGAAATTGCACTCTGACACCTCGGACACCAGTTTACAATGTAATTACCTTTGTATATTAAACCTTTGTTGTATAAATCAACAAAAACTTTTTTAACAGCATTAGAGCAGCCCTCATCAAGAGTAAAACGTTTTCTTGACATATCAAAGCTAGCGCCTAAAAGCTTGCATTGTTCTAAAATTCTATCTTTGTGTTTGTTTGCCCAATCCCACGTTTTTGCAAGAAATTTATCCCGTCCAAGATCATGACGGGTTAGATTTTCTTTAGCAAGCTGTTTTTCAACAACGTTCTGTGTTGCAATTCCCGCATGGTCACACCCGGGCATCCATAAAACTTCTTTTTGCATCATTCTGTTATAACGGATTAAAATATCCTGTAAAGTTTCATCTAAGGCATGACCCATATGGAGTACACCCGTTACGTTTGGCGGCGGAATTACAATTGAATAAGCAGGTTTGAGGGATTTATTATCTGCAATAAAACAATTATTATCTTCCCAGAATTTATACGTTTTTGTTTCAATTTCGCGTGCGTTATAAACTGTTTCTAAGGTTTCGTTTTGATTTTGCGCTTCTGTCATATATTAAATCCTTTTTTATTTATAAAAATAATTTATCACAAAAGCATTAGCCGATAAAGTTATTCTTTTGATGATTATTATTTTATAAAATTATCGAATGAAAGTTGTGTATTTAATAATAATATTAATAACATACGTGTCTTTTTTTACTTCTTTTTCATATTCAAAAGAAAAAACAAAGCAAAAATTTAAAAGCATTCATAAAGAAGAGTTGTTTGATAATCCTATTGATTATGATTCCAGTCAGGGTTGCAAATTAAACGAATATTGCAAAAATAATTTAGAAAATATTGATTTAGAAAAATATATCAAACAAGAATTAAAAAATACTTATGTAACGGTAAGTTTGGATGAGTGTTTAGATATAGCGCTTAAAAATAATTTTGACATGGAAATATCATATCATGAATACAAAAGTTCAAAGTTTGAATATGAATATTCGCTCTCAAAATTTTTGCCTGAATTTGGTACAAGTTCCTATATTGCTGATTATGCGGGACAAATCCTTGTGGGCGGCGTTTTAAATGATAAATTCCATGAAACCGCATTATCTGTAAATTTAACAGCACAACACCGCTTAACAAACGGAGGCGAGGATATTTTTCGGGCAAAGGCTGCAAAATATTTTGAAAAATCAAAAAAACACTCCCAAAACTTCACAAAAACACAAACGCTTTATTATACCTCAAGATATTATTACGAGATGCTTTTAGCAAAGATTAATATTGAAATTTATTTGAGAAATTTAATAGAGCGAAATGCACAGCTTGTATTAACTGAAAGCTTGGAGCAATCAGGGTTTGGAACACATTTTGATGTTGTAAGGGCAAAAAATGAATCAGCAGACGCAAAAGCAAAACTTTTAAATGCTTTAAACCAATTTAGAATGTCGCAATCACGGTTGGCAAATATTATGGGGATTAATGTAAAAACGGCACTTATGCCTTTTGAAACAGATGTCGGGCAGCTTAATCTGGTTGAGTTTGATGAAGAAGATATGGAAAAATTATTTGATATCGCGCTTAAAAATAGGGAAGATTTGAAAGAATTTAAGGATTTGATTAATTATGAAAGACAGATTAAAAATGTAATTATTACTGAATTTTTTCCAAAACCGCTTGTAAATTTCCAGCAACAGTTTCAAGGAACAATGCAGACTTCAATTCATCCAAACTATATTGTAACCGGTATGATTAATTGGATGCCGGGAGAAAGTCTTGGTGTTGGAACAATTGCAAAATTAAAAGCACAAAAAGAAAAAATTGAGGTAAAAAAACTTCAAATGGAAAATCTTTTAAGAAAAATATCTCAAAATATAATTGATTCAACTTCAACATCAAAATTTAATAAAAGCCAGATTGAAATTAACGAAAAAAGAATGGAATATACTAAAGAAAGTGTAAAACTTGCCATGCTTCGTTTTAACCATGGAAAAGGGATATTGCTTGATGTTATTCAAGCACAAAATGAGATGACTTTAGCGCGTATTCAATATGTTTCATCGGTTATAAATTACAATATTTCACAGCTTGAAACAATTTACAACCTTGGAACAATTTCAAAAGAAGAAATTGTTAAAAATTATAATCCTTGATATTTTTCAATCCTTGGGATAGTTGGTAAATATATTTATTTATAATATACTTATTTTGTAAGCTTATTATAAAGGAGAATATAATGAAAGTCAGAATCGAAGAAGGGTGTATCGGATGTGGAGCATGTGAATCATTTTGTGCTGATGTTTTCAAGGTTGAAGATATTTGTACAATTGATGAATCTAAAGTTACAGGTAACGAAGACACTATAAAAGATGCGGCTGATGCATGTCCTGTCAGTGTTATTTCTGTTGAAGAATAAAATTTAATTAAATGTTTAAACGCTTCAATTAATTTTGAAGCGTTTTTATTTGAATAATTCATCTGCTTTTTTGTTGATTTTTGTTGTAATTGAATCAATCATTTTTGCGCATCCTGATAAAATCTGTCCTGATGCAAAACCTGCAATAATTAATTTTATTCCGTTTAAAGCAGGAAAATAAGTTCCCGCAATCGGCATTGTAACTGTGCCGATTAAAGGAAAGCCGACATCAAGCAAGATTGATTTTCTGTCTGCTTTATCATCAGCATTTGCAATACCAACTCCAAGACCGATTATAGGCAAACCCATAGTGATTATATCGGTCGGGGCTGAGCCGCAGTTAATATCGCGCAATTTGGGTATTAAAATATCGCTGAATAATTTATTATGTTTTTCGATTAATTCTTTCAGCTCTTCGTTAGCATCTTCAGGCGGAGTCAAAAGTTTAACTTTGTCTAAAATTCCATTTTTAATTATTTCTTTATTTGCAAGATTGTCTGAAGTGACATTATTAATCAGGTTTTTAAATTTTGAATCCTTGCCGCTTAACAAATTTTTGCTTATTCTGTTTTTTTTGACAGCGCCTGAAATTGATTCGTCAATATTGTTAAATAATTTTTCAAAATCATCAAAAGCAAAATTTTCGCCGCCTTGGGTTTTTTTGATTTTATCAATTATGTTTTGATAATATTTTGAAGTTGATTTTTTAACATTTTTTTTGTAAAAACCTGTAAGATTATCGCCCCATTTTTTGATAAATTTAAGCGGTGTTTTTTCATCTAAATAATTTGCAAAAACATCCCAGGCATCATCTTTTATGTTGGTAGAGTTTGTAAGCGCATTTGTTATTTTGTTTTTAAAATTTAATTTTTTTACTTCATCTGCAATTTGATTTGCTTTTTTGCCGATTTCTTCAAAGTTGATGCTGTGTTTGTTTCGTCCTAATGCATATCCAAGTGCTGCAGTTGCACAAAATGCTGTTGATAATAAAATTGCCTGAACTTTTTTGTTTCTTTTTTTGCTTTTAATGTCTGAATCTGTGTTATAGTATTGAATTTCATGGTTTGAAGTGTAGAAATCTTTTCCATAAGCATGCGCTAAAAATTCCTTATTTGAAACATTTTTCCCGTTTGCAAATTTGGAATACAGGTCTTTTTGATTATTCAAATTTAAATTAAAATTCGCGCCTTGCATATT
>CAPYQR010000073.1:937-1669 GCA_948742005.1 uncultured bacterium | reverse complement strand
TGATTTTAAATTTTTATTTAACTTTTCTTGGAATGTTTTTTATTTTTATATTTTGCTAAATATTTTAAATCACTCTGAATGTTATCGATTGAATATTTTGCAAGCGGCTTTTTTGTTTTTCTGTCGTAAAATACAAGCCAATGTTTTGCGCTTTTGTCGGTAATATTGAATGATAATTTTCCAACAACCCTATCCCCCGGTGAGATTGTTTTAAACCACAACGAAGTATCCCCGAAAGGACTCGGGAAAAAAACCTGTTGAGTGCTTGAAACAAGTGCAATATCAAAGGTTGAAAAACTGTATTTTGAATAATTGTCAATTCCCAAAGATAGCGCTATTGTATTATCTACGCCAAACGGGTCTTTTTCATGGTTAATTGAATTGACACGGACTTTTAATCCGTCAAGCATCAACTCCTCTTGTCTGAACGCTTCGCGGGTAAAAACAGGCATTTCAAGATTAGAATCAAGTTTTATTTTTAATTTATCCCCCGGATTAATCATAAAACCATCGCCTTTTTTAATTATTGCAGCAGTCAATCCGACTGCTCCGCCAATTGCAGCACCGCCTGCTAAAGTATAGCCGTTTGAAGCAATTGCAGCACCCAGACCAAGGGTATTTAGAGCAAAAAATCCGCCGGCAATCCCCCCGACAATAGTATAGCCTGCATGGGTTGCAATTGTTTTAACCGTACCTTTTGCAAGATTTTCTTTTGTTGTTAAATGCGCAGAA
>CAPYQR010000073.1:0-927 GCA_948742005.1 uncultured bacterium | reverse complement strand
GGTAACGCCTGACGGCAGGCGTTACCATATAGTCAAAATCAATATCAACATAACCGTCACGCCCCATGTTTTTAGGGTCTTGAATTGTTTTTATGATTCCGTGGACAATTGTTCCCTGTGGAATTATAATGCCTTTTTCCGATTCCACATCACTTGTAACGTCACAGAAAAATTCATCTCCCTCAATGCTGTATGCGGAGCTTAAAATTTGCGAAACAGTAAGATTTATTACATCTTTTCCATCCAAAACTTCCGTTTCGCCTGTGAAAAGTTTTTTATCTGTTTCTTGAATTTTTGTATCTTCTTTTTGTACATGCCCGCGCATTGCATCACAATAGCCTGCCTGCGACAGCAATAAACAGCTTAAAAGAGAAATTGATAATATTTTTTTAAAATTCATCCCCATAATTTCACCATAATGTTGTAATCTATATTATAATACTTAAATTAAATAAAATAAAATTTTTTTATATTTTTCATATTTTTAATTTATAATTATAATGAATAATTTTTAGGAGATGAAATGAATAATTGTATTTTTTGTAAAATTTTAAACAAAGAAATCCCCTCAAAATTTGTTTATGAGGATGAATTCTGCTTTGCAATTAACGATATTAATCCAAAAGCAAAAAAACATATTCTTGTTATTCCAAAAGTTCATGTTGAATCATTAAACGAGGTTGATGATTTTGAATTAATTAAAAATTTATTTAGTGCAATTAATAAAATCAACAAACAAGAAAAAATCACTTCTTTTAAAACAATAATTAATACAGGAAAAGAAGCAGGTCAAGAAGTTAATCATTTACATATCCATATTTTAGCAAATTAAATTAAAATTATGATTTCAAAAATAAACAAAACCAAAGAAGAATTAAGAAAATACGCGCTTGAAAAAAGACTTGATATTGTTCCTAAGATTCCGGG
>CAPYQR010000072.1 GCA_948742005.1 uncultured bacterium | reverse complement strand
GCTTTAGCAGCACCTGTTGTTGTAGGAACAATATTTAAAGCACCTGCTCTAGCTCTGCGTGGGTCTTTGTGACCGGCATCAAGTATTCTTTGGTCGCCTGTGTATGAGTGAACAGTTGTCATTAAACCTTTAACGATACCGAATTTTTCAGAGATAACTTTTGCAACAGGAGCTAAGCAGTTTGTTGTGCAAGAAGCCATTGAAATTACGTTATGTTTAGCCGGGTCATATTCTTGTTCATTAACACCTAAAACGATTGTTTTATCTTCGTTTTTAGCGGGAGCTGAAATGATAACTTTTTTAGCGCCTGCTGTAATGTGAGCAGCAGCTTTTGTTGCATCTGTATAAAAACCTGTTGATTCAACAACAACTTCAACGCCTAACTTAGCCCAAGGTAATTGAGCAGGGTCTTTTTCAGCGAAGAATAAGATTTTTTTGCCGTTAATAATTAAACCATCTTCAGCAATTTCAACTGTGCCGTCAAATTTACCCATAACAGAATCATGTTTGAAAACATGAGCAGCATTTGCAGGAGTTAATCCCGGGTCATTGATTGCAACATAATCAATTTTATCGTAAATACCTTCTCTAATTGCAGCACGTAGTGTGTTTCTTCCGATTCTTCCGAAACCGTTGATTGCGACTTTTGTCATTTTAGTTTCTCCTTCTAAATGTATTTAGTTAATACTACATCTTTTATTATGCTACAAAAAAAATGTCTTGCAAGAAAACTTTAAATCTTTAAAAGGCAATTTTTTTTGTAAATTCTTTTTATTATATTATATTGACAAGTTTAAAATAAGGAAAAATTGATGTCTCAAATACCAAAGTTAAGTCAGGCAAATCAAGTAATTATTGAAAGACGAAAGTCAAACTTGGAGGTTAGTTCCAATAATTCAAGTGCTGCAGAAACATCAAAATTAAATGAATTACCAAATGATGTTTATGATGGCAAATCTAAAACTTCTAAGAAAAAAATATTAATAACAGGCGGAGTTGTTCTGGCTTCACTTCTTGCAATTACTGCGTTGGTGTTAAAAAATAAAGGTTCAAAAGTTAATGAAGTTTTTCAAAATGCCAATGAAATTATTACAAAAACAAGAAATGAAATCGATTTTAAAGACGGAATGCCATATTTAAAAAATTCAAATGAAAAATTCAACGGAATTATTAAAGATTCGGTTAAAACAGGGCAAAAAGACGGTTTTAAACCTTTTGATTATATTTTAGAATATAAAGACGGTGTTTTAACAAAATCTACAAAAAAACAAGCAGATAAAATTATTGAAAAAACTTTTGAAACACTGGACGACGGTACAAGAAAAATAACAAGCTCAGATTCTGAAAAACCATTTATCTATAATTTAAAAGAACTTAAAAGCAAGATTGATGAATCCAAAGTTAAACTCAAAAATTTAATTGATAATAAAGAAAAATTGACTGCTGACGAATTTAATCAAAAAACAAACGAGATAACATATTTATCTAAAAAACAAAAGGAAGAAAACCTTGCAATTTTTAATGTAAAAAAAGAAAACGAATTAAATGCCCGCAAAGCGGCGCAAGAGGCTGAAAAAGCGGCACAAGAGGCTGAAAAAGCGGCACAAGAGGCTGAAATTAAAAATAAAGAAAAAAAACAGACAGAAAATATCCAAACCCAGCAAAAACAAACAAATCAATTCTTGAATCCTGATTATACCGTAAAATCTCGCCAAGAAATTGAAAAAATGTCACAAGATGAGCTTAGAGAATATTATCGTGCAACCAATATTGAACTAAATAATATAAGAAAACGCTACAGTGCGTATGCAATACCTTCTGATTATGAAAAGGAAGATTATGAATTATATTTAAAACTTAATTCAAATCTTAATGAAACAAGTAATCGAATGAAAAAAATAAATGAAGAAAATTTATTTAACGAACTAATGCAAAAATTATCACCAAATTCAAACATTTATGTTAAAGATAAAAAAAGCGGACAAAATATTGAGCTCAAATTAAATAAACAATTGCCTAAAAATGGCGGAGCTTATAGAATAAATGTATCTGACAATAAAAACACTTACGGCTTGGCTGAAGTCAGTACTCCATGCGGTCAATTTATTGCTAATTTACCCGAAAAGTATGCAGATAATGCTCTTGAATTGAAATTTTTATCAACATCAGAAGCTGCTAAAGGAACAGGAACTCAAATAATAAAACAAGTAGTGCAAGATTCACAAAAGCTTGGATATGATGGCAATGTTTGGGTTGATGCTTGCGGAGGTTCACTTCCTTCGGCAATGGCATCATTATGTAAAGGGAAATATACCTCAAGCCCTGTGCCTTTTTATTTTAAAGCAGGTTTCCGTTTTTGTGATGAAGAAATGAACCAACAAGTTCAAAAAGGCTTGGAAAATCTTGCCAAAGGCTTGGAATATGATGGACCTAAGGCTGGGAATATGTTTTTGCCTGCTGAATCAGTTGCAAAAATTTTAAATTCATAATATTAAATATTAAAGTACAAATAAAGCAATTTTTTTTCTTCATTTGTTTTGTATAATTGTGCAAATTGGAGTAAAATAATGAATCCTATTAATAATTTAAGTCCTGTAAATGCAGCATATATTGAAAAAGTTAAAAATAATCCGCAAGGTTATCTTGATAAGACAGCAAGTCATGCTGTTTCTGATAAATTTGAAAAAAATCCCAAAGCAAAAGCTTCCAAAAAGAAAAAACTTGCTTTTTTTGTTTTGGCATCTGCATCTTTACTTGCCCTTGCGGGATTAATTTATAAAGGCAGAGGTGCAAAAGGTTTAAATAAAGCCCTTGACAGCAATTTAAATCTTGAAATCGCAAATATTGCTGAAAAAATACCCGAAAAAGCAAAAGAATCGGTTGATGATATTTTAGGAAAATTTTCTCAAGAACAGCGCGAAATCTACAACGCTGCCATGTTCTCCGATCAAAAAGCAGTTGATTCTTTTTTTGAACAAAAAGAAAAATTTCAAAATACCGATAAAACTTTGAATAAACTCCAAGAAACAATAACCAATGTTTTACCCAAAAATAACAATGCAATTAAAACAAAAGAAGAGCTTGAAAAAATGCCTTTGTTTAAATTGGAGGAATATTCCGACAACTTGAATTCAAAATACAATAGTTTGTTTAACGAGTTGTGGAAAAAACAAAACAGTTCAGACATAACAAAATCTCAACAAGAATTACTTGAAAAGTTAAGAACAGCTTCCGATGAAGCAGATGAGATTTTACAAGACCGTTGTTCAAAGCTTGATAATAATCTTGCAAGATGTGTTGATAAGCCTTTGCGTTTTAAAATAAAAGATAAAGATGCTAATAATCCTATCGAAGTTATTTTAAACAGAATCAATAAAACAGGAGGATATAATATCACGGCAGAATCTGCAGGACCTTATATGAGCGCAGAAATTGCTTTTCCTGAAAAGATGAATCCTGAATTAGCTTCTAAATTACCCGAAAAATATTTAAACAATTCGCTTGAACTTTTGCATTTTTATGATTATTCAGACAGTAAATATGAAAAGTTTCAAAATATGTTAATAAGACAAGCTGTCCTTGATTCTGAAAAACTTGGATATAACGGCAGAGTTTGGGCTGAAGTTTCCCCAAAGAAAAATGATGGCGGAGGTTTTCTGGTTACCCGTGCGCTATCAAGTTTTGATAATGCATCCGGTTGTCTGAAATGGATGTTTAACCGGGGGTTCAGGTTTGTGGATGAGAATTTAAATAAAATTGTAGAAAAAAACCCTGAATTTTTAAATAACAGCGAATTAAAACTTGATGGTAAAATAATGTATTTATCGGATGACGTTATTAATAAATATTTAGGAAAAAATAGCTAAATTGGCTTTTGTGTAAATTTTCATAATAAAAATGCCGTTTTGAATTTTGTATGGTAATATTTTGTTATGATAAGGAAACTAAGCGCAAGTTTATTAATATTTAATTTAATATTCCCTTTTTCATTTGCTCTGGATTCGGTGGAACTTGAAAAAGTGCAGAATTTTGATATTAAATATAAAGAAAAAGTGGAAGTTTTAAAAGGTTCTTTATTTGTTGACAGTACACTTGAAGCGCAAAATCAAATTAATATTCAACAACAGGCAGATTTAGAAGATATTGAGCTTTTGTGGAACGCAACGGTTAACAACAACCCCATGATTGGATTTTGTTTGAAAAAACTTGCAATTCCCGCTTCGCAAAGACGTGTTCATTCATCCATGCTTGCAAAAACAATGAGCGCTGTTATTTCAGGTGCTGCGCTATTGCCTTCTTTTTTGGGCATGAATTATGGAATCCAATCAGGAAGCTATGCCGCGGGAAGAATTGCAAATTCTTTAATTAATAAAGAAAATAATGAAAAATTATCCAACCCCTCAATCACAGACACAGAAGCAATCGAACTGGCTTCTTTGGTTGAAGATTTGCAAGATGAAATCATTGTTGATTATTTTAAATATAAAGGCGCGCTCACAAAACTCAAAAAATGCCGCGAACAGCTTTTATTGCACAATAAAAACTACGCAGATGCTCTTGATAACAGCAATTCTTTAGATATTTCAATAACTTCCGCACAGTGGGAAGAAGAATTAATTGAAGAATATCGTTTAAAACAAGAAGTTAAAAAATATCAAATGGCGCTGATTCGCCTTGCAGGGCGCGACACTGTTAAAAATTTAAATGTTGCACAGTTTGATTTAACTTTGCAAAATGTTGATAAAAATGATTTAAATTATGAAAAAAAAGTTGTTGATGTAGCTCTGCCTGATGAGGAATCCGATAAAGATAATAAAAAAGACAATAAGGATGACAAATGAAAAAAATAATCTTATCTTCAACTGTAATTTTATTTTTAAACATGTCGATTTCTCCTCTAACACAAGCGCTAACGTTTGATGAAGTCAGAGTTCCTCGTGATTTGATGGGCAGAATGGGAAACTCTAATACGGTTGAAGAAAGAAAACAAGCCAATCTTAAGCAGGCTGAAGATAAAATTTCTAAAAAAGCTCAAATCGAAGATGAAAAATATTCAAGCAATCAAGCACAAGAAATTAATGCAACAACAAGCTATGCTGATTTGAGTTTGAAAAAACTTGCAAATGACGTAAGTTATGAACTTGAACTTGATGAATTAACAACAAGTTCTGACTTAAGTATCCTCTGGAATGCTGCAACGGAGCGCTCCGAAACAATGAAATATACAATCTATAAACTTTCAAACCCTGATGAAGATAAACCCGATGAATCTACAATTAAAAAAATCTTAAAGCCGATTGCAAATCTTGGAAGCGTTGCAGGGGCAACTGCTGCGGGAGACCCTTTTGTTGCAACGGGAGCATTAATCGGCGGAGGATTGATTAATGCTTTTATGAAAGATGACAAAGAAACCAATTATCAATTTTCTAAAGTTTCAGATGCTGATATGATTCTTTTGATTAGAAAAATTGACACTCTTCAAAAAAAATTAATAGATTTATATATGGATTACAAAACGAAACAGCAGATTTATAAAATGGAAAAAGATAATTTCAAAAAAAGAGAAGAAATCTATCGTCTTTGTGCAAACAAAACAAAAGAAGAATTAACAATTGCCGATGTTTATTACAGAAGCGCTAAAATCAGAGCGCAAAAAGCACAAGATGAGTATTTAACCTCGCGGGCTATTTTGGAAAATCTTGTTGGAATTGAATCGTTGCAAAAAATTGAAAACGAAGAAGATGTTGTTGATGAAAATGAAATAATGGATAGCGATATTGAAGCGGAATTAACAAAATTAAACGGTTGAATCAATTTTGTTTTATTCTTTAATTACTTCAATTTTGTCGTATGAAAATAAATAAGGTAAATGTTCTTCTTTGATTAATTCTCCGGGCAATAAAACAGAAATTCCCGGCGGACAAAGAGCTACAACTTCGCTAGAGATTCTTCCGACACTGTCAAATTTATTAATATATTCTTTTGGTGCAAAATATGCTTCTCTTAAATTCATTACAATTTCAGGATCAATCAAAGGCATGATTTTTTCGTCTGTTTTAAAATGTTTAAAATCTTTTTTGGATATATCGTTTAATGAATTTAATAAATAATCAAACTCTTCTTTTAATCCGCCGATATTAGATAACAATAAAATTCCCTCATCAGAAGCTGATTCAACTTCGATTCTGTAATCTTTTTCCAGAATTTCTTCAAGCTGTTTTCCTGATAAATTATTAAATTTAATAAAAATTTTTGTTAAATCGTTTTGAATTTCGTTATTTGATAAAACTTCAAGGTTTTTGATATTTTTTGCACAATTTCTAAAATATTTTGCATTTTCAATTGCATTTTGAAGCATTATTTTCCCGTCTTGCGATTCTAAATTAGCGCGCGCTGAATCCAAACTTGCAAGAAGCAGTAAACTCGGGCTTGTTGTGTGAAGCAATTTAAGCGCATGTTCAATTCTTTCTTCTTCAAAAATAGAATTTTTGCAGATATGAAGCATTGAAGCTTGTGTCATTGCTCCACCTGTTTTGTGAAGCGAATGAACAACAGCATCCGCACCTAATTCAAGTGCTGAATTGGGAAGTTCATTGCTAAAATTCCAAAGGCATCCATGGGCTTCATCCACAATCAACGCCGCTTTGTATTTTTTGCAAATTTCACTGATTGTACGAATGTCAGATACAACCCCCTCGTAAGTTGGATTTGTAATCCAAACAAGCTTAATATTTCTGTTTTTTTTCAATTTTTCTTCTATGGCATTTGCTTCAATATTGCCAAAAATTGACCAATTATCGAGTTTTTTGGGAATAATCCAGTTTACTTTAGCGCCTGATATAATTAACCCTGTTAAAACTGACCTGTGACAATTTCTTCCGACAAGAACTTCATCACAAGGCGCGGTAAGTGCAAAAGCTAAGGCAAGATTAGCAATGGTTGAACCGCCTGTTAAAAAAAATGTTCTTTTTGAATTAAATGCTAAAGAAGCAAGTTTTTGTGCTTCTTCAATTGCTCCTGATGACGGGTGAAGTGTTCCGAGTCCGTCAAATTCGTCCGTTGTGTCAATTTGAATAACATCTTTTCCTACAAGATTAATAAATTTTGAATTAAATCCGATTCCGCGGTTGTGTCCGGGGATATGAAAACCTGTCATCGGTGTTTTTTTGTAATTCAACATTGCATTAAGCAAAGGCGTTGAAGTTTTTATTGTTGTTGAGTTTTTAATTAATCCTGTCATAATTAACATTATTACATAAAAAATTAAACTTTAAACATTATTCCAATTAATCAACTCAAATCCTGAATCTTCCAGTTTCTTTTTAAATTTAACATCAAACAATGTCAAAAATTCTTTGTATTTTTTCTTATCCGAAGTATTAATTGTCGGATGCAGGATGATTTCCGTGCTTGAATTATTATCTTCTAAACTTTTAATACCTTTAAAAATTGTGTCTTCATCCATATTCAGGCTGTATAAAATTCCTAAAAAATTATTATTTGTTTTGATTTTTTTTGAATAATTTTCATTTAAATATTTTTGATTGAAATATGTGAAAATTTTCAAAAGAAAATGTTTAATTATATTTGCAAAATAAGAAATATTTAAATGTCTTAAAATAGTTTTTTGAACATTGTCATCATCCGAAAAATAAAATTTTTCATTTTGCATTCGTATTGAATTAATATTGTATTTATCTGCTAATTTTGCAACAATTTTGAAAATATTAGGAATTGAATGGATATGGACATGTGAATTAAGATAAGTTATTTTAATTCCGTCATTAAGTGCCTGTTCAATTTGAGATTTAAATTCTTTTTCGATTTTTTCTAAATAGCTTTTATTGAAAGATTTAAATAAAATACGCACAAAACCAAAACTTGAATTGCACTCATTTGAATTTAAATGTAAGCCGTAATTAAAATCGGGATATTTTTTAATAACCGAATCAAGCGCGTCTTTGTAG
>CAPYQR010000071.1:5646-7993 GCA_948742005.1 uncultured bacterium | reverse complement strand
TTCCCCGTTATAAAAAAGACTGATTTTATCACAAAACCTTGCTTCGTCCATAAAATGTGTCGTAACCAAAACGCTTACGCCGATTTTAGATAAAGATTTAATATGATTCCAAAATTCCCTCCTTTGAATAACATCAACGCCTGATGTAGGTTCATCCAAAAATAAAACAGGAGGTCTGTGAATCAACGCACAGCCGAGAGAAAGTCTTTGTTTAAAGCCAAGAGGCAAAAGGGCAGTTTGAGTATTTTTATAATTTTCAAGTTCAAAAATCTCTAAAATCTCATCTTTGCGTTTTTTTCGCTCATTTTTATCAAGCCCGTAAACCCCTGCAAAAAATTCAAGATTATCGCAAACAGAAAGTTTTGAATATAGTGAAAATTTTTGTGCCATATAACCTAAATATTTTCTTGCTTTTGTAGGATATTTTTCAACATCAATCCCCATAACATAACCTTTTCCGGAAGTTGGTTTAATCAATGCACACATCATTTGAAAAGTTGTAGATTTCCCTGCGCCGTTTGGTCCTAAAAGCCCGAATATTTCCCCTCTTTTAATACAAAATGAATTATTTTTAACCGCCTCAAAATCCCCGAATTTTTTGGATAATTTATCCGCAACAACAACACAATCCTCATTATGTTCAATCGGATTATAATTTTTTGCAATGATTGATTCTTTATTTTCATATCCGCCCATAAGTTCAATCACTTTGTTTTCAAAAATTTCATAATCCTCGCCTAAGGTTTTTGTATTTCCTTGAAAAATTATCTTTCCCTTGTCCATAATAATACTTAAATCAAAGTTATAAGCTTCATCTAAATATGAACTGGACCAAATAACACAAGTATTTTTATCAATCATCGCTTTGACCATATCCAAAAGTTCAAGCCTTGACAAAGGGTCAACACCATTTGAGGGTTCATCTAAAATTAAAAGCTCCGGTTTTCCAAGCAGCGCACAGGCTAGCCCGAGTTTTTGTTTCATTCCGCCCGATAAATTACCTGCTAATCTTTTTTGGAAAGGTTTTAGTGTTGTAAAAGTTAAAAGTTCGTCAAAATTATCCTTGCCGCTGTTTTTTAATTCCGCATACAAATTCAAATTTTCAATAACCGTCAAATCCTCATACAACCCGAAGCGTTGAGGCATGTAACCGAGATTTTTAACAATTTTTTGTTTATCTTTTTTCGGATCTAATTCAAGGGTGGTTATTTTTCCCTCATAATTACACAAAAGACCGATTATCGTACGGATGAGCGTTGTTTTTCCTGCACCATCCGCCCCGATTAAGGAAATTATCGCACCTTTTTTAATATTTAAATTAATATTATCTAAAACAAGATTATTATCGAATTTTTTTATAAGATTTTGTATCTCTACGCAATTTGCACTTTGAATCATTAATTTAATTTTTCCTTTTCTTCACCGAGTGCAAATTCAATCGTCACAGGCATCCCCTGACGCAGATATTCATCAGTTTTATAAATATAAACCCTTATCCGATAAACAAGGTCGGCTCTTAAATCTTCACTTTGAACGGTTTTCGGACTGAATTCACTGACAGGAGAAATATAGCCCACAAATCCCTCATATTCTTTATTTTTATTTGTATTTGGGTCAATCGTATCCGTTAAAACTCTTGCTTTTGCGCCATACTTAATATTTCCAAGGTCTGTTTCTTTGATATATGTCCTAATCCAAACAGGCTCAACTAAATTCATAACATAAATTATCTGCCCTTCTTGAACCCTTGCGCCTTTTTCCTGCGCTCGGGTGGAAATGATTCCTTTTTGCGGGGCGTAAAGTTTTGTATAATCAAGCTGATTTTTTTGAAAATCCAGATTTGCTTTATTTTCTTCAAATCGCGCAATGCTTGAATCTTTATTATTTAAAAGCGTTTCGCAGTATTCTTTTGAAATTGTACCATCATTACACAAAGGCAGATTTCTTTGATATTTTGAAACATCCTCTTTTTGCTGTGCATAGGAAGAATTTTTTTGATAAAGTGCTTTTTTATAATTTGCACTGTAATCTTTATCATCCAAAACAGCCAATAATTGCCCTTCTTTAACATAATCTCCCTCTTCAACAAAAACTTGTTTTATAATTCCTGAAACCTGAAAAGACAAGTCAACCTGCCTGATTTCAACATTTCCATAAGTCTTAATCAAATACGGAGTTTTATTTTTTAATAATTTATATGCAAAAAATCCTCCCCCCAAAAGCAAAAGAGTTAATAACAAAATCATAATTATTTTTCTTTTTGTATTTAAAATATGCATAAAATTACAATTGTCCGCCTAATGCCTTATATAAGGTCAGATAATCATTTAATCTCATAGTTTTAACC
>CAPYQR010000071.1:0-5636 GCA_948742005.1 uncultured bacterium | reverse complement strand
GTTTTAACCAGAGCCTGAATCTGCTGTTTTTGGTTTAATCTTACTTTGGAATCTAAATAGTCTGTTTTTGCTATAATTCCGCGGTTTAATTTTTTATTTTGCACAACAACATTGCTCTTTTCCACATTCACCTGATTGTTTGAAATTGCCTGTGTTTTTGTGTCTTGTTTAATTAAATTAAGCGCGTTATTTATTTCTTTTATTGCATTTAAATCAATTTGTTTATATTCTTCAAAAAGTTCGTTGTATCGTGCTTTTTTAATCTTTAAATTTGCAATTTTTTCTCCTCCTTTAAATATGTCCTGCGTTAAACCCGCAAGTAAAAGCGCAAAAGACGACTCCCAAGAAAAAAAGTTACCTTTTCCTGCTGTATCAAAAATCAAAAATCCGGTTATATTGAAACTGGGAAAAAAATCCTTTTTTGCAACTCTAAGGTCAATTTTGGCACTTTTTAATTTGTTTTCAATTTCAATAACATCAGGTCTTGAATAAATCAAATCAGAATTAATGATTTCAGGAATATTTTCGCAATACTCAAAATCTTCTAATTTAGCACGTTTAATTTCATCAATATTTTCAGCACTTTCACCCAAAAGTAAAGAAAAATTATAAAGATTTGTTTTTTGATTTTTAACTAAATTTTCATAAATCATTTTTTCAGAGTCTAAATCCCTTATATAATCCGAAAGTTCAATCGCATCAATAATTCCTGCTGCAAATTTTCTGTTGTTAAAGCCCAGATTAAGCGCTTTTGAAGAGATTATTTCAAGCTGTTTTTCAATTAAATAATCAGCAAGCAAAATATTGATATAAGTGCTTGCAACATTACTCAACAAGGAAATATAAACCCCGTCACAATTTGCAATTTGAGCCCTGTAGAGCTTTTGAGCAGATTTTGTTTTATCTCTGTTTTTTAATAAAAAATCAGGTTCATAACTTGCCCTCAAAGGCAAAACAAACGAATTTTGCTTTAAAAGAAAAAAATCAGCATCATTATTTGGAAAATGCGCACCTAAATAATTCGCCGAAACCGAAGCCTGCGGAAGTTCATGTGCCAGTTGAGTTCTTACATTTCCCTGAAATTGTTCAAGTTTATAGTTTGCTTGTTTTAGTTCATGGTTATTGTTGAGCGCTTTTTCAATATAACAATCAAGAAAGTTATCGTTAAATCTTTTAAAAAATTCAAGATTATAACAAAAACCTTTTTGATTAAACAAAAAACATATTAAAACTAACAATAAAATCCTCATATAAAGATTTTTTCTCATTTTAATATGTTTTTAAATAGCTTTATCAGGCTAACTCTTTTAGCCCAGATTCATTTTTGAAAATTCAACAATTTTATTCTTGCCTGATTGTTTAGCATTATACAGAGCATGCTCAGCATATCTTATCAATGTGTTTGAATCTTCTTCAATTTCTTCAGCACATGGGAAAGAAGAAATTCCGCCCGAAATCGTAATCGGATGACGTTCTTCTTCATTAGCGGGAATAAATTCCATTTTTTCAACATCAGCTCTGAAACGCTCCGCAAAAAGCATCGCTTGCTGTTCGGTTGTTTCAGGCAGAATCACGATAAATTCTTCATCACCATATCGTGTTAAGACATCTTCTTTTCTGACCAATGCGCTTAGCATTTGAGCAATTTTCTTCAATAAAATATCGCCCCAATCGTAGCCATACATATCATTTACAATTTTAAAATAGTCAATATCAAGCAAAAGACAAGAAACAGGTGTTCCATATCTTTTTGAACGCGAAATTTCAGCATCAAGTCTGTGATGAAGATATTTTCTGTTGTATAATCCTGTTAATTCATCGCAAATTGCTGATTTTACAAGACTTTTTTTGGTATCATAAGTTTTTAGCAGCGCTTTAATTCTGACATTTAACTCTGTTTCATTAACGGGCGTTGTAATATAATCATAGCTTAATGCTCTTATTGTCAATGAATCAGGAATTACAGGAGTCGGAATTAAAATACAGCATTCGATTTTACGAACAGCACAAAATTCCCTTATTTTATCCGTGTCAAAATCAAAAATTAAAAGACTTGGATTATATTGTTTATAATTTTCAAGTTCGCTTAAGTCAAATTCTCTTAATTCTGTTTCATCATCAAGCTTAATTAAGGATGAGAGCTTTGATTTTCCGCTTTCGCTAAATATTACAATATTCATATTAAAATCTCCTAAATAATCGTAAAATATTAATATTTTACTTTATTTTATTATAATATTTACATTTTTAATCTTTTTTTTAAATTATTTCATTCATTTATATTATGCAATCCAATCATAAATTAACTAAACTTAATATGAATAAAATATAATTTAAAATCCCCGTTAATTTAAATTTATCCCCATAAAACAAGATAATATCAAGATGAGAGCGCAAAGACAAACAGCACTTAAAAATTATTATTATGAACAATCGTATCCTAATGTTGTTGTTCAATATCCAAAAATAAAAAGGAAAAAAACAAAACAAAAAAAGAAAAATCCTTTTATTTTTGCTCTTGCTGCGTTTATTTTTGCAAGTTACGGTTATTATGTTTGTCCTTACAATTACGAAAATTACTTCAAACCACTCTATCTCAACCGCTTTTTGAACCGAGGTATTAAGTTTGATGCGGATAAATATATTAATCCGACAAGCGCATATTTAAATAATTCTCATCTTTTAAACAATTCATTACTTGTTAAAGCAAAAGAAAATCCAAAAGATTTTGCACAAATTCAAATGCTCGGGCAATTTGAAGATACAAAAACAAAACTTCTGGACCTTTTTGCTAAATATCCGCGCTTAAACCCTGCTGTTTTTGTCTGGGAATACACTTCGGGAAAAGGAATTGAAATAAATGCCGATGAAATTTATCCTGCCGCAAGCATTATAAAACTTCCAATCGCATTTGAATTAATGAGGATGATTGATTCAAGCAATAAAACCGATAATCCGATTTATTTATACGACAAAAGAAAATTTAAAGAAGAATTCAGAACATTAGGCTCAGGCAAACTGCAATATACAAAAGCAGATGTCGAATACAGCCTTGATTATTTAACAGAAATTATGATAGCAAATTCCGATAATTCAGCAAGCAACATGCTTTTGTATGAAATCGGAGGAATGGACGGATTAAACCGCGCTATGAGAAACGCAGGACTTAAAATAACTTCAATGAAACAATGGCTTCCCGATTTAGAAGGACAAAACATTACAACCGCCAAAGAATTATCAACAATAATGTATAATATAAACAATCCGTCTTATGTTCCAAAAAAATACAGAAATGTCTTAAGGGAATATTTAAGAAAAACAAAAACCCGCCTTTTAAACGGAACTCTGCCCGAGAATGTTGAAATAATTCATAAAACAGGAAATATTGCAGACATGATTGGAGATTGCGGAATTATTTATCTTCCAAACGGAAAGCAATATATAGTTACAATTCTTGTCAAACGTCCGAAAAACGATTATGCGGGAAAAGCGCTCATTCAAGAGGCTTCGAAGATTATTTACGATGATATGATATCCTCTAAATAGCCCTCTTGACTATATTAAATAATTAGTAGATAATTAAGTTAAAATGATATTAGTAGCAATTAAAATAGATAGGTTTTGAGAATAGGAGTAAATATATGAAAAGAACCACTAAAACTTTATCAATTACTTTAGCATTATTCCTATCTTGCGCAAACATGGTTTTCGCAGGAGCTGATGCTGAAAAAATTGAACTTTACGCACATCCTTCTTTAATGAATGCTGATGCAAGTGAAGTACAAGATGCAGATTCAGTTTATCGAATCGGCGGAAAAATCCTAAAACAAAAAAACAGACTCGGATTCACAAACAAAAGCAATATGTATGTTAATTCATGGTCAAAAGACCTTTTAAATGCTATGAGCGTTAAAATGGGCGATAAAGATTTCAACATCAAAATGCCTGTTTCAAGATCCGAACTTGCATTTATGCTATCTCAAGGTTTAAATATGAAAAATGTCGGCGTAAAAAAATCATACACTGACGTAACAAATTCATATTGGGCAAATGATGAAATCACAAAAGCAACATCAGCTGATGTTATGATTGGATATCCTGATAAATCATTCAAACCTGACCAAGCAATTACAAAAGCAGAAGTTTTCGCAACAATTGCTAAATTAATCAACGTAGGTTATACAAACGACGGTTCTGCTCCTCAATTAAACGGCAAAACCATTGAAAATATCCCGATGTGGGCTTATGGCTGCACAAAAGAAGTTGTAGCATCAGGCTTAATTGACAATCTTCCTGATGAAAAAGCTTTATTTGAAAACAGCTACTTATCAAGACACCAAGTTGCTATGTTAGTTGGCGAATTAAGAGCTAAATACGGCGCTAACGGAAACATCACAGGCAACACTACTCCAACTCACACTCCTGTAGCATTAAAAGTTAAAATGCTTGACAGAATTGATGCTAAACATTCAAACATTGGCGATGTATTTGTAGCTAAAACAACAGAATCAGTAACCGTTATGGGTCAAACATTCCCTGCAGGTTCAAAAGTATATGGAACAGTTACAACTGTTCAAAGACCCGGCTTAGGTAAACACCCCGGCTCTGTAAGCGTTAAATTTGACAAAATCAAAAACGGCGACTGCGAAGTTCAATTCCCGAAAGAATTAACTGCCGCAACTGCTGAATGCTTAAAAAATCCTAACATCGTAGCTAGAATTTTCGGCTTCCCGTTCACAGCAGCAGCTCGTGTTGCAGGTGTTGCAGGACGTTCAGCTTCTCAAATCGCTAACATTTCAGGAAACGGCTTAGAAGAATACGGTGACAGATTAGGCGATACTTTTGTTGAAACTTTAACAGGACACGCAGGCAGAGGCGCTGCCAGCTTTGGTACATCATTCGTAACATTAGGAAAAGGTGTTTACGGCGTTATCAAAACAGCAGTTTCAGGAACATTCGGCGTACTTTACGAAGTTGGTGACGAAATTGTCTACACAATCGTTCCTTCTGTTTCAAATTCTGCAGCTTTGAATCCTAACGAAGAGTTGACAATTATATTTTAATCAAAAATAAAACCTTAAAAAACAACCTTTGCAAAATTCAGCAAAGGTTGTTTTTTCTTATTTGAAATTAAATCCGAGATTTAAAGCTTTTGAGCCATCTTTATTGTAAGACACGCCGTTTATAACATAAACTTCCTTCCCTGCAGTTGTTGTTTTCTTATCCACTATTGAACCCGGGTTTATCAAAGCTAAGCCCATCGGAGAAGTTGAATCGACTCCGTATTTATTGCAAACGCTTTTCCAGTCATACTTGGGCGTAGAATCTTTTTTTGCAGCTTCAAGTTGTTCTCTTTCCTGACGCTTTAAGTCGGTTAAAGTCTTATCTCCTTTGTTGGGTTGAACTCTTGGGACAATTTTTCCGTTTTTATATTCCATTTTGGTTGATATTGTGCCGTTTGAATTGTAAACAATTCCATTATAAACAACATATTCCAAATTACCGGCAGAGTCATTAAATTTTTGACCTTTTGATAAAATTTCAGAATCTCTTTTCATTGCGCGTTCAACTGCATCAGGCTCATTTGACGACAGTGGAAAAATGAACTCATTTTGCTTAGATAAAGACAATTCAGG
>CAPYQR010000070.1 GCA_948742005.1 uncultured bacterium | reverse complement strand
ATTTAAACCAAAAGAACCTTTAGAACAAAAAGAAAATAAAAAGCATATTCCTTATGTTGGAATTTATAAAACAAAAAACAAAAAAGGCGATGATATTCTTTTAGAAATTTCAGACGGCAAGATTTTAAAATCAACAATTAACGGAAATGTTTTTAAAGAATATTCTTATGACACAAGAAAAATCGGAAATTATGATAATCATCAAATAAGTCAATATGAAAGCGGCAGCCTTTCGTATAAATATGATATTAAAAAATATTTTAATTCAGACGGCACAATGCAAGGGCAGACAGTAACAAAAAATGATTTACAAAACAGGAAAACGGATTCAATTACATTAAACGAAAATTTAAATATTAGCCGCCATGCTATAAAAACATACGGTGCTGATAATAAACCTATAAAAAGTATTGAAAAATATTTAACTGATTCTGCTGAAATCACAACTTATGATAACAAGGGAGGTTATAAAACATTAGGCGGAAAATTAGGCAAAAACAAAACAGTATCTGAACTTGATATCGATGATAAACTTGCTAAAATCAGCAGAGTGGAGATTAATTCCCCTCAAAGTAAAATAGACTTATCATTTAATGAATATGATAATGTTTTAAGTTTCCAAAAAGATAATAAAGAAGTCAGACTGCGTTCTTTTGGAGATACTTTAATATTGGATGATGAAGTCAAGTTGTATTTTGAAAAAACATCTGACGGTGAAAAGTTAATGATTGAAAATCCTGCTTATGGATGTCAGCGGATGATGGATGAGGAAAACTTAAAGTCTAAAGCCCAATTACTTCAGCAGGCTGAAAAAATAGCAAAAGAAGAATCCCTTGATTATGATTCCGGCAAATTTGATAAATTTATAAATGCTTTTGCAAAGAAAATGAATGCTCCATCTGATATTAAAAATGCTCAAAGGGTATTTTTTGACAAAAACAACAAAGAAGTTCAAGGTGTAGTTTTAAAAAATGGCATAGCATTTTTACCCGATGGGGAAAAATTTAGCGGAATTATGAAAACAAAAAATAAAAAAGGCGATTCAATCACCCTTGAATTTGCACCTAAACAATTAAAGTCTTTAATTAACGGAAATCTTTATAAAAGTTATTTATATAATAATAATGGTGTTGATATATTTCAATTCGATAAAACAGGAGGACAAAAAGAAGCAATATACAGCATAAAAAACAACAAGAGAAAAGGCATAAGTACGCTTAGAAAAAAAGAATTTTTAAATGATGGCAAGGTAAAAATGCTTGAAACAACTGTTGATAAAAAATACGGATTGCTTGAAAAATCACAAAAATTATACACTGCTGATGATTGCACTCATTTAATTTCGTCATTAGTTTCTTCTTTTGAGCCTGAAAAAAATAAAGTTTATATTGTTAAAACTTCTTTTTTACCTGACGGACAAATAAAGGAAACAGAAGGCGGCTGGAACAATGCAATTAAAAAAGTTAATGATGTCAATATGGATACTAAGATTGATAATATTACCAATATCGCATATAAAACAGCAGATGATAAAAACCTGGTATCCGGTTCTTTTTCTAAAAACCATCTTTCATACGCAAAATCTGATGAACCGATGCTGACATTAAGCGTTCCTGATGATTTAGATGGCAGAGCAAGCATTGATAATTATATTGATTATTATGTCCATGGTAAATATTTACCCCGTGGTAAAAATATTGAATTTTACAGTTTTGATGAAAAAGAATTGAGTGAAAGTCAAATAAAAAAATATAAAAAAATAGCTGAAAATTTGAATGATTCAAGAAAGTTCTTTGAAAAAGAAGGGATTGATTATAATAAAGAATATACAAATAAATTTATCGACCCATTTATAGAATTTTTCAAAAATCTATAAGAATCTATTTTAAATATAAATATTTTTTATGATAATATCAATATATGGAATTATTATTAAACCCTGTTTTAATATCTGTTATTATCCTTTGCTTATTATGTGTTTTTAAGGTAAATGTTTTATTTGCTTTGATGATAAGTTCAATTGTTGCGGGGTTGATTTCTAAAATGCCCCTTAATAAAATAATGGATTTGTTTATTTCGGGCATGGGGCAAAACTCAGAAACCGCGCTTAGTTATATTTTGCTCGGAACTCTTGCTGCGGCAATGACACATACGGGTTTGGCTAAAATAATTGCGCTTAAAATATCATACTTTATCAAAGACAACAAATATCTTTTAATTGCAATTCTTGTTTTAATTTCAATGATGTCGCAAAATTTGATTCCTGTACATATTGCTTTTATTCCGATTTTAATTCCGCCTTTGCTGCCTTTGATGAATAAATTAAAATTAGACAGAAGAATAATCTCCTGTTCTCTTGCATTTGGCTTAAAAGCTCCTTATATTGCTATTCCCGCAGGGTTCGGGCTTATTTTTCAAGGTTTGATCGCAGATAATATGACCCAAAACGGGATTAATATCTTGAAACAAGATGTTTTCAAATCAAGCTGGGTTTTGGGTTTTGCAATGTTTATCGCGCTTTTAATCGCGGTTTTTATAACTTATCGAAAACCAAGAGAATATTCGCAGGGCGAGATTTTTGTCAAAGAAAATATTAATCTAAAATTTGAAAAAAAACATTTTATAACCCTTTTCGGTGCGCTAATAACCTTAATTGTCCAGCTTTTAACAGGTTCACTTCCTCTGGGAGCTCTGGTTGGGCTTATTATAATTTTTGGTTTTCGTGCCGTTTCGCATAAAAAAATGGACTTTTTGATTGATGAGGGCGTAGGGCTTATGGGCTATATTGCCTTTGTTATGCTGGTTTGTGCGGGTTATGCTCTTGTTTTAAAGGAAAGCGGCGGGATTGAAAATTTAATTAATTCTATTTTGCCTTTTATACAAAATTCCAAACTTTTAGCCGCGATTGCAATGTTATCTATTGGTTTAATTATAACAATCGGCATAGGCTCTTCTTTTGGAACAATCCCGATTTTGGCTGTTTTGTTTGTTCCTTTGTGTATTAAACTCGGGTTTTCAAACTTTCAAAGTATTGTTCTTCTTTGCGCAGCTGCCGCTCTTGGTGATGCCGGTTCGCCTGCATCAGATACTACTTTAGGACCGACATCAGGATTAAACGCCGATAACCAGCATAATCACATAAAAGATACTTGCATCCCGACATTTATGCATTTTAATACAGCACTTATAATTGCAGCGCTAGTAGTGATTTGCTTGTTTTAAAATTTTACTAGCCTCCGAAGCAGCGTTGAATTGAGCTTTGAAGCTGTTGTTTTACGCTTTGCTCTTCAGCATCAAGCATTTGTAATTGTGTTTGATATCTTTGTAACAATTGGTCGAGCGCTTTTTCTGCCTGCATAAGCCGCTCTTTTTTCTTTTCTAAAGCTTTCATTTCAGGGCTGTCAGGATCCATATCGGATGCTAAACCCACAAGCTCATTTACTTGAGAAGAAAGGTCGTATTTGGTCGAAGAAATCAGCTGAATATTATAGTCAAGGTCTGACCTGTAAGAATTTATTTGAGCTAAACGCAATTGTGCGATTAAAAGACCCATACCTTATCTCATTTCATTAAATTTATTACCCCTTAGAAAAGCATGTTCGTTATTCTCTGCAATCAGCTTTTCCATTTGGCTTAATTGATACATCTGGTATTTTAGCTTGTATTGAACCATCTTTCTTTTTTTGTTTACAGAAAGCATATCTTTTAAGCCAGCAACAATTTCTTTTTTCAAAACTTTAATCGGGTTGTTCCTTTTTAAATAATTTTTTGTATAATTCAAAAAGGATTTCATTTTTTTAAGATTTGATTGTATAACTTGTTGCAATTTTGGAGTCTCCTTTTTTGTTTTTTCAAATTAAGAGAGTCCTTAATTTAATAAAAACAAATTGTGTATAAAAATTGACAAAATGTAAAAAAATATTACATTTTATCTTATATACTTATTTTTCGACATTTTTTGCAACAAACTTTAAGGAATGATACAAATCTTTACAAAGGTTAGATATTTGGTCTTTGATTGTATACACCAAGTTCTTGTTCAAGATTATAAGCACTTTTTAAAAGTGTTGTTTCGTCAAGATTTCGAGCAATCATTTGCAAACCGACAGGCATTGAATCTTTGTCAAAACCGCAAGGCATTGAAAGCGCAGGAGCACCAACCAGATTTGATGAAATTGTTGCAATATCTGTCAAATACATTTCAAGAGGATTGTTTGCTTTTGAATTCAAGTCAAATGCTGTTGTAGGACATGTTGGCGAAACCAAAATATCAACCTGTTCAAACGCTTTGTTGAAATCATCTGCAATTAATCTTCTTAATTGTTGTGCTTTTTTGTAATAAGCATCATAATAACCGCTTGATAGTGCATAAGTTCCGAGCATTATTCTTCTTTTAACCTCCGGACCAAATCCTTGGGCTCTTGTTTTGCAATACATTTCAAGCAGATTTTCACAATTAGGTGCTCTATATCCATATCTTACCCCGTCAAACCTTGCAAGGTTTGAGCTTGCTTCTGCCGTTGCAACAATATAGTACACACCGATTGAGTGTTTTAATAAAGGAAGTGAAATTTCTTTTATTTGAGCTCCCAGTTTTTCTAAGGTTTTAACAGCATTCTCAATTGAAGATTTAACATCATCCGATACACCATCTGCCATCAATTCTTTAATAACGCCGACACGCAAGCCTTTTATGTCTTGATTTAAGCTGTTGTGGATGTTTCCGACTTCCATTTTTAATGAAGTTGAATCTTTGGAATCATATCCTGCAATTGCCTCGTATAAATATGTCGTATCTTCAACGCTTCTTGCAAAAGGTCCGATTTGGTCTAATGATGAAGCAAAAGCAACAAGCCCATATCTTGAAACTCTGCCATAAGTAGGCTTGAAGCCTGTAATTCCGCAAAATGATGCAGGCAGACGAATTGAACCGCCTGTATCCGAACCAAGCGAAAGCGTTACTTCGCTTGCGCTTACGCTTGCAGCCGAACCGCCCGAAGAGCCTCCGGGGACTTTGTTTAAATTATAAGGATTTCTGACGATTTTAAATGCAGAGTTTTCGTTACTTGAACCCATGGCAAATTCGTCCAGATTTGCTTTTCCTAAAATCGGAACAAGATTTTCTTTTAATTTTGTTGTAATTGTTGCATCATAAGGCGAAACAAAATTTTCCAGAATTTTAGATGAACAGGTGGTTTTTGCACCTTTTAAATTCATGTTGTCTTTAAGGGCTAATGGAATTCCTGCAAGCATGGGTATTTCATCTTTCTGTGCAATTTTTTTATCAACAAGTTCTGCTGTTTCAAGCGCAGAATCAAAAGTTGTAGAATTAAAGCATCCCAAGGTTTCATCAAGTTTTTGAATTCTTTCAATTGACGCTTGTGTAAGTTCTTTTGCGCTTATTTCTTTGTTAATTAAAGCTTTATGTTGTTCAACAGCTGTTTTTTTCAGTAATTCCATTAATTTTACTCCACAAAATTTTTATCTTAAAATTATTTTATGACAAATAAAATAATTGGTAAATACGGGGAACAAATCGCAAAAAATTTCTTAATAAAAAAAGGTTTTGAAATAATAGAAATGAATTTTCGTTATTCTAAAATGGCAGAAATTGATATTATTGCTGCAAAAGACAATATTTTGCATTTTGTTGAAGTTAAAACACGCTCAAATGACATGCTTGGAAATCCGCTTGAAGCAATTACCCCCAAAAAGCTAAAATCAATTTATCTTTGTGCAAGATATTATTTATCTGTTTGCAAAAAAAGATATTCAAGAATTCAAATTGATGCTCTGGCAATCATGCTTAACAAAGCAAAAGAGGATAACTTTAAAGATGAATTTAATACAAGTTTTGAGCATGAAAATCATAAAATAACTTTTATTGAAAATATTTCTTTATAAATAATAATTATGTTTTCAAGGGTTGTGTTAAATTGTGTTTTGAAATATAATATGAATAAATGTAAAATATTTTTAAAAATTTAGCAATAAAAAATATTCAGCTGTATTGTAAAAGTGTAAACCAGAATAATTATTAACTAATCATAGAAAGACAGGTGTTTAAATGGTATCAATTCATCCAATCCAAGCGGTAAAAAATGTTGGTTCAAATGTTAAAGAAAAAGTTTCTAACATGTCAACAAAACAAAAAGCAGCAGCAATTGTTGGAACAGTTGCAGTTGCAGGTGCTTTAACCGCAGCTTATTTAAGCGGTAAAAATACTTTAGGTACAGACAAATTTACTTTTAACGGCAAAGGTGAAGAAGTTAAAAATCGGACAAGGTTTTGGCAATTTCTTCTCAATTGCATCTGAAAAAGCAGTTAGTGTAAAAAATGCAATTGTTGACAGATTTTCTAAAAAAGGCGGTTCAATTGAACCCGGTGAAGACTTTGGTAGATTTATGAACAAACCCGAAGGATTCGAAGAAGGCGTTGAAGCTGTTGCAGAAGGTGTTGAAGCACTTGCAGAAGCAGGAGAAAAAGCCGGCGAAGCACTAGCTGACGCTGCTGATAAAGCTCTATAGTTTTCAAATTTAAAATTATTAAATTAAAAAGAATGTTTAAAATATTTTAAACATTCTTTTTAATGTTTATATAGTTGATTTTTTCAGTTATAATTATTTATAATGTTAATTATTAAACTTTTGCGGAGAAAACATGGAAACATTAAAGAAAATCAACTCTTGTTCGGATATTAAGAAACTTTCAATTGATGAAATGAAAAAATTAGCAGATGATATCAGATGCGGAATTTTAAAAAGAGTTGATAAAATCGGCGGACATTTAGGACCTGATTTAGGAATCGTCGAAGCAACAATTGCACTTCATTACGTTTTTGATTGCCCAAATGACAAATTTATTTTTGATGTTTCGCATCAATGCTACCCCCACAAAGTGCTTACGGGAAGAAAAGAAGCGTTTATTGATGAAAATAAATTAAGCGAATTTTCCGGATATTTTTCTCCTGAAGAATCTCCCTGTGACCCTTTTATAATCGGTCATACTTCAACTTCAATTTCGCTTGCTGCAGGATTAGCAAAAGCAAGAGACTTAAAAGGCGAAAAACATAATGTAATTGCGCTGATTGGAGATGGCTCTTTATCGGGCGGTGAAGCATTTGAAGGGTTAAATAATGCTTCTGTTCTGGATTCTAATTTCATTATTGTTGTAAATGATAACGAAATGTCGATTGCAAAAAATCAGGGCGGATTGTATAAAAATCTTGAGGAGCTTAGAAAAACAAACGGTAAAGCTGAAAATAATTTCTTTAAAACATTCGGTTTTGAATATCTGTATGTTGATAAAGGAAACGATATTGAAGAATTAATCAATACGTTTAAAAAAGTTAAAGATATTCAAAAACCCATAGTTGTCCATATCCATACCCAAAAAGGCAAAGGCTATGCTCCTGCTGAGGAAAATAAGGAAGCTTATCATTGGCAATTGTGCGGGTTTTTGCAAAAAGATAAAGAACAAAAAAATGACTCCTTTTTTGCTCAAACATATGAAAGTTTAACAACGGATTATATTCTAAGAAAAAAACTTCAAGGTGAAAATATTGTTGCAATTACCCCTGCTACCCCTGGGGCAACAGGATTTTATCAGGAGTTTAGAGATAAACTTGAAGCAAATTATACAGATGTTGGAATCGCAGAAGAACATGCAATCGCCTATGCTTCAGCTCTTGCAAAGGGCGGTGCTAAGCCTGTTTTGGCGGTATTAAGTTCGTTTATTCAAAGGACTTATGACCAATTATCTCAAGATTTAGCTTTAAATAATTCTCCTGCAACAATTCTTGTTTACTGGGGTGCTATATCAAGTGCAGATTGTACCCATCTTGGGGTTTTTGATATTCCTTTGATTTCAAATATACCAAATATTGTTTACTTAGCTCCGACAAACAAAGAAGAATATCTTGCTATGCTTGAATTTGCAACAACTCAAAATTCACACCCCGTTGCAATTCGTGTTCCTTATGGAGAACTTAGTGCAACAG
>CAPYQR010000069.1:7049-8051 GCA_948742005.1 uncultured bacterium | reverse complement strand
AAAAGCAAAATCGAGATTTTGATTAAAGAAAACAAAGATTCAATCAGTTTTGCAACAAAAAATAAATCTGCTTATATGACTAAAGAAAAAATTGAGAGTTTATTTAGTGAAAATAAAGAAAATTTGTGCGATTTTAACCAGCTCGGGATGAGTTTAAATTTAAATATTGCAAAAAAATTAATAAATGCTCATAATTGGGAAATGTTTGCTGATTCAAAAAAGGATAATTCTTCTGTTTTTGGTTTTGTTGTTAAAAAATAATTTTTTTGTGTTATATCCTCTAAATAGTTGAAAAAGTTTCAAAAATCAATTCATAAATTTTTGAATTAGATATAATTACAATATAAATTGCAGATTTTATTAAGGAAAATTCTATGGATAATAAAGACGGAATCATAGTTCAAATTATCGGTCCTGTTATAGATGTTAAATTTGAAAGCGGAGTTTTGCCTGAAATTTACGACGCTTTGGAAATATATAATGATAATAATGAAAAAACAACTCTCGAGGTTCAGCAATTGCTTGGCGAAAACACAGTCCGTGCTGTTGCTATGTCATCTACCGATGGCTTGAAAAGGGGCATGAGAGTTATTAATACTCAAAGTCCTATTAAAGTTCCTGTGGGAAAAGGGATTTTAGGCAGAATTATGAATGTCTTGGGAGAACCTGTTGATAATATGGGTGAAGTTCAATTTGAGGACAAATTCCCAATCCACAGACCCTCTCCAAAATTAACCGAACAAAATACTGATATTGAAATTCTTGAAACGGGAATCAAGGTTATTGACCTTTTAATGCCTTATCAAAAAGGTGGTAAAATCGGGCTTTTTGGTGGTGCAGGAGTCGGTAAGACAGTGCTTATTATGGAATTAATTCACAATATCGCAGCACAGCATGACGGCGTATCTGTTTTTGGCGGAGTAGGCGAAAGAACGCGTGAGGGTAATGACCTTTATAATGAAATGAAAGAATCAGGAGTTTTGGATAAAGTTGCGCTTATTT
>CAPYQR010000069.1:0-7039 GCA_948742005.1 uncultured bacterium | reverse complement strand
CGAGCCGCCGGGAGCAAGAATGAGAGCTGGATTATCAACTTTAACTTGTGCTGAATATTTTAGAGATGTTACGCATCAAGATGTTTTATTGTTTATTGATAATATTTTCCGTTTTGTTCAAGCGGGTTCTGAAGTTTCGGCACTTTTAGGCAGAATGCCTTCTGCTGTAGGTTATCAGCCGACATTATCTCAAGAAGTCGGCGAATTACAGGAAAGAATTACATCTACAAAAGATGGTTCAATTACTTCTGTACAGGCGGTTTATGTTCCCGCGGACGATTTAACGGACCCTGCTCCTGCGACAACATTTACACATTTGGATGCTTCGACAGTTTTATCAAGAAATATAGCATCTTTAGGAATTTATCCTGCGGCAGACCCTCTGGAAAGTTCCTCTCGTGCGCTTGACCCGCAGATTGTAGGAGAAGAACATTATTCTGTTGCTAAAAATGTTCTTGAAATTTTGCAAAAATATAAAGATTTGCAAGATATTATTGCAATTTTAGGCATGGATGAATTATCTGAAGAGGACAAATTAACCGTCAACCGTGCAAGAAAAATTCAAAAATTCCTCTCCCAGCCTTTCTGCGTAGCTGAACAATTTACGGGAAACAAGGGAAAATATGTCAAGCTTGAAGATTCAATTAAGGGTTTTAAAGAAATTATTGAAGGAAAGCATGATAATATCCCTGAACAAGCTTTTTATATGACAGGAACAATTGAAGATGTTCTTGAAAAGGCGAAGCTGCAGGAAGCTGTTGGAGTTTAGGGAATGAATGATATTCATATCAAAGTAATAACCCATGAAACAATTGTCTATGAAGATGATATAGATGAGCTTTATGTTGAAACAACAGACGGCAGAATGGGGATTTTAAAAAACCATGTTCCTGTTATTTGTGCGCTTGAATATGGTGTTGCAAAAGTTGTTAAAAATAAAGAGGCTCAATGTTTGACTACAATGGGCGGAATTTTGCAGTTTTCAAATAATCAGGCAACAATTTTGACCGATATCGCAGAACTTGCCTGCAATATTGATCTTGCCCGTGCAAAACAAGCGCGTGAACGCGCAGAAGCAAGAATTAAAGCGCATGAAAGCGGGATTGATGTTTCAAGAGCGCAAATTGCCCTTGCTAAGGCTATTGCAAGAATTTCTGCAACAAACAGGCATTTTTAGATTGCAAAGTATAAAATTGAGTGTTAAAATCTTCATAAATAATTAAGGGAAATTGATATGAAATATGATTTTGGTGTTGTAAAGGAATTAAAAACAGGCGAAATCCGTGTCGGAATTACTCCTGATGTTGTTGCGATGCTGCATGCGGATGGTTTCAATGTTCTTGTTGAATCGGATGCGGGGCTTTTAGCGGGTTTTTCTGATGAAGAATATATCCAAAACGGCGCAACTATTGTGCGTTCTGCGCAAGAAGTCTGGAACAGCTCTAAAATCATTGTAAAAGTTAAAGAACCTCAAAAATCGGAATATCAATACTTCCGCCCTGATCTTGTGATTTTTTCTTATCTTCATCTTGCTGTTGAAGAAGAATTAACAAAAGAACTTTTAAGAAACAAAGTAACAACAATAGCTTCAGAATCTGTAGAAACTGCAGATAAACAGCTTCCTTTATTAAGACCGATGTCAGAAGTTGCGGGAAGAATGGCTGTTCAAATTGGTGCTAATTTTCTTCAAAGCCATAATGGAGGCTCGGGCGTTTTATTATCGGGTGTTCCTGGGGTTCAGCCGGGAAAAGTTATTATAATCGGCGCGGGTGTTGTCGGGTTCAATGCGGCACAGATTGCAATCGGTATGGGGGCTGATGTTTCAATTTTTGATATTAATCCTAAAAAATTAGTTCAAATTGATGGAATATATGGAACTTCAATTAAAACACATTATTGCAATCCTGCAAAATTAGCACAGGAAATTCCTAAAGCAGACCTTTTGATTACAAGTGTTCTTGTTCATTCTATGGTTGCGCCGAAGATTGTTACAAAAGACATGGTAAAATCTATGAAAAAGGGTTCGGTTATTGTTGATGTTGCAATTGATCAGGGCGGAAATGTTGAAACCATGGATAGAATCACATCTTTAAAAGAGCCTGCCTTTGAAAAATATGGTGTTTTACATTGTGCAATTCCAAATATTCCCTCTGCCGTTCCAAGAAGTTCTTCTTATGCTTATTCTTATGCGATGTATCCATATTTAAAATCATTAGGCGAAAAAGGCGTTATTGAAACAATAAAAGAAAATCAAGACGTGTCTTGCGGGGTTAATACTTTTAACGGTGAAATTACAAATGCATCCGTTGCCCAGTCTTTGAATTTGGAATATACTCAAATTGAACTTCTTGTAGGGTTTAAGTTGAAATGATGCAAAAAATCGAAAGAATTGTTTTTAAATTCGGAACAAATATCTTAAGAAATGAACAAGGAGAAATTTCTCTTTCTCATCTTTATTCTTTTATTGAAGATATGAGTGCGCTGCACAAGGAGGGGAAGGAAATTCTTGTTGTGACTTCGGGCGCGGTGGGTTTGGGTGCAAAAAAATTAGGCGTTGATTCTTCTCAATCAACCACGCTTAAACAAGCCTCGGCAAGCGTTGGACAGCCGATGCTGATGTGTATTTGGCAGGATGGTTTTTCAAAGTATGGAATTACAACCGCGCAGATTTTGTTGACCGAAGAAGATTTTTCCAACAGGAAAAAATATTTATCTTTGAGATTAACCCTTTCAAAATTAATTGAAAATAAAGTAATACCTATAATTAACCAAAACGATGCTGTTTCGCCCTCGGAATTAGAACATGCTTGTTTTTCCGATAATGACAAATTGTCATCAATTGTAGCATCAAAACTTGATGCGGATTTGTTGGTTATGGTTTCTGATATTGACGGATTGTTTGATAAAAATCCGAAAGTTGAAAAAGATGCTAAATTAATTTCAAAAGTTGATAAAGTTACCTCAAAAATTGAAAAACTTGCAACAGGCGCTTCTTTAGGCGGCAGGGGCGGAATGATTACAAAATTAAACGCGGCAAAAGTAGTAACTTCAAGCGGATTATATGCTAAAATCGTTAACGGAACAACGCCGGGTATAATTAAAAAAATATTTGATGAAAATATAGGAACAACATTTTATCCTAATCAAAATTTATCCCACAAAAAACGCTGGATAGCATACGCAACTAACATCATGGGAACTCTGAAAGTAAATGACGGTGCAAAAGATGCAATCGTTGAAAAACAAAAAAGCCTTTTGTCAATCGGGATAGTCGAAGTTAAAGGTGAATTTAAAAGAGGGGAGATAATTTCTTTAGTTGATTGCAATGATAATGAATTTGCAAGAGGAATTACAAGTTATGATTCAAAAGATATCGAAAAAATCAAAGGGCTTCACTCTGATAAAATTTGTGAAATTTTAGGGTATAAATTTGATGATGATGTTGTAATTAAGGACAATCTTGTTGTAATTTAGAAGTTAAAACAGATTTAATTAAAAACAGAAAGTTAAAATGAACGAACAAAATCTTGATAATCAAGCTATTGAAAAAATCGCAAAAAACGCTCATCTTGCATATTTAAAGATGATGAATATTGATTTAAAAACAAAAAACAAGGCATTATCAAATATTGCTTGTGAAATTGAAAAAAGAAAAGAAGAGATTTTTAGCGCGAATAAAAAAGATTTAGAAGCTGCAAAAAAACTTTTGCAATTAAATGAAATTAATCAAAGTACATTTGAGCGTTTAAAATTAGACGAAATTAAATTAAACGGTTTAATAAAAGGACTTGAGGATTTAATAAAATTAGATAATCCTGTAAATAAAATTCTCTGGCAGAAAGAGCTTGATTCTAACCTTGTTTTGAAAAAAGTTTCAGTGCCCATAGGTGTTATTGGTGTGATTTTTGAAGCAAGACCTGATTGTTTTGTTCAGATTGCAAGTTTGATTATTAAGTCAGGCAATTGTGCGATTTTAAAAGGCGGCATGGAAGCATGTCAAACTAATAAGATATTTAGCGAAATCGTTAATTTTGCATTAGACAAAACTCCTGATTTTCCAAAAAATGTTATAAATTTGATTTATTCAAGAGAAGATGTGAAAAAAATCCTTGATTTGGATGAATATGTCAGCCTAATCATCCCCCGCGGGTCAAATAAGCTTGTAAAATTCATAAAAGAAAATACAAAAATCCCCGTTTTGGGGCATTCAAGCGGAATCTGTCATATTTTTATTGATAGAGATTATGATTTTGAAAATGCAAAAAATATTGTAATTGATGCTAAAACTCAATACCCGAGCGCATGTAACGCTGTTGAAACTTTGCTGATTGATAAAAATTACCGCTTTGTGGATAAATTAAAAGAAGAATTAACCGCCTCGGGAATTAAAATCATCGAAAATCCGCAAAATTTTGAAACAGAATATGGCGATAAGGTTTTATCTTTAAAAATAGTTGAAGATATTGATGAAGCAATAGAACATATTAATAAATTCGGTTCAGGACACACGGATTCAATATTGTCAAATGATGAAAAAAATATTCAAAAATTTATGAATCTTGTTGATTCGTCTTCTGTTATGAATAATTGTTCAACAAGGTTTTCGGATGGTTTTCGATATGGTTTTGGGGCAGAGGTCGGTATTTCAACAAATAAAACCCACGCAAGAGGTCCTGTCGGGCTTGAGGGGTTGACGATTTATAAATATCAGCTTTTTGGTTCAAACAATATTGTTTTGCCTTATGCAAAAGGGGAAAAAGAATTTAAACACAGATTTTTATAAATTTTTTTAAAACAGTTGCAATTTTTTTATGTTGGTAATAAAATTTAATATGTTGCGGAAGTAACTCAATTGGTAGAGTACCTGCCTTCCAAGCAGGCTGTTGCGAGTTCGAGCCTCGTCTTCCGCTCCACTTTATATAAACATGAGTCATAAAAATGTATTTGTTGCACCGGATGATTAGTTAAATTATGAATTGTGTATTAAATATTAATTTTTGTAAAAAAAGTTTAATATTTTTTTACATTTGCGCAAATATTATTTCGTTCATATTTTGTATATTTATGAACAAAACCAAAATTAGGAGTAAAAATAATGATTGACAAAATTAAATTCATGGAAGCCACTTCAAAAACGAACCAGGCTAAATCCAAGGCGATGCATTATACGCCATCTTATTTAAAAGATAATAATGCTACAGATTCAGTAAGCTTTACAGGACGAAAAGGAAGATCCAGAAAAAAACCTGTAAATCATCATCCGTTTAAAGATGCAGGAGTCCGCTTGGGCGCATTTTTCCTTGCATTATCTTCTGCGTTGGGAACTGTAAGCTGCGGACCTGCTCCGTCAAATAAAAATAATCAAAGCGCTGTTGAATCTTCTCCTTTAGAAACAACTACAGCTTTTGATATAGAAATTGCAACTCCGTCAGATGCAAAAGCGCAAACTCTTGTTCAAAAAAATGATGAAATTCGTGCAAAATATAATTTTGACAGCAATTTAGTTCAACAAGCTTCTTTTGATTATACAAACGTTTTAAAAGACGGTTCAAAATTAATCGACCGTTTAGAATTAGAAGACGATACAATATATAATTTTGATGATGCTTTTGAAGCTTTTGATGAAGAAGAAAATAAATATAAAAATATTGGTTCTGCAACAGTTATTGCAACAAAAAATCATGAATTTGAAACTGCACAAACACAAGATGGAACTTATTTAATCCCCGGAATTGGCGGTGAGTCTTTATCACTTGAAAATATTATTAAAGATGCTTATAAAGACCCTGAATCAGGCGAATTTTTATTGACTGAAAACGGTATTAAATCTGCCGCTTGGGCAATCATTGATAACAATGAAGAAATTGCAAATATAATTAACAAAGATTATGTTACAATTCAAATGGCAGAAAGCTTAAAAGAAGATTTAGAAACAGAAGAAAATCTTCCTAACTATGCAATTTCTGCAATTAAAGATATCGCAGAATTCGGAAGATTAGATTTTTCAAATCCTGATTATTCTTTCTTGAATGAACCAACTTATGATGCTTTCTTTGATAATGAAGCTGATGCACAAAAAGCAGCTGAAATCAAAGGCAGATTGGAATTTTACCAACATATCAAATTTGACGAAATCGACTCTCGTGCAAAAATGGACAGAATCCCTACAGAAGTAATATTTATGAGCGACCTTTCTTCTCTTGAAGTTCCGACAATTATTACTCCTGCTATCCATACCGTTAGAGAAATCGGAACAGAGGGCGTTAAATTCTCTTCTAATGTTGAATTCCCCGCTAAAGAAGAAACAATGACTTTGGTTGGCGAAGAATTTGAACAAATTAAACAAAAATACGAAGGCAAAGAAAACGCACAAGAAAAAATCTTATCAGAAGCACAAACAAAAATTAAAAATGCAATCGCAAAACAATATTCTACTCAAGGCAAACAATTAGCACAAGATAGATATGGAAATTACAACCTATCAAGCTATGCAGGTCAAAACATCTTAAAAACTCTTCTTTTGGATGAAGCAAATAACGAAATCTTCAATGGTGAAAAAATTACAACTCTTGATGATGTTGTTACAATACTTGCAAACAAAATGCTTGAGGGCGAAGATGTTGAATTATCAACAGCAGATACCGCTTTATCATTCATCTATAAAAACAGATTAAATGATACAACAGGATATTCTGTAGCGGTTAGAAAAATCAACACAGCATATTTACACAAAACAAAAGAAATGGTTTCTCTTGCAGAAGTTCAAAAACTTGCTTATGCAGAGGGCAAAGATGAAGCTACAATGTCTGATTTATTGAACTTCATTGAATATAACGGCACAACATTAAAACAAGCTCTTGAAGATTCTTTGAATACTTCTAAAGAACAAGAAATGAAAGCGTTTGCCGCATCTGCCGTAAGACAATTAGTTGAAACCAATCCGAATGTATTTAGATTCACTTCTGCATTCAACAAGATGTCTGCTGATGAATTATTGAATACAACTTTAGGCTCGGTTCAATATAATACTTTAGACAAT
>CAPYQR010000068.1:4380-8247 GCA_948742005.1 uncultured bacterium | reverse complement strand
GGCGCTGGGCAGCTTTAGGCTCGGCACTTGCAAACATTATGAAATACACAGGATATGATGTTTTTCAAGAATTTTACATTAACGATGCAGGAAACCAAATCAACAAACTTGCGCGTTCTCTTGAAATCAGGGTAAAACAGCTTCAAGGTGAAAAAATCGAAATGGAAGAAGATTTATATCCCGGAGAATACTTGATTGATTGCGCAAAAAGATACCTTAAAGACAACAAAAACTTGTCTTATGCTGATTTTGCCAAAAACGACATGTTAAGACTTCAAAAAGAACTGCTGAAAAAATTCAAAACTCATTTTGATTTATTTTTCTCGGAATTAACGCTTTATCAAAACAAAGAAGTTGAAAAAGCAATGGAATCTTTAAAAAAAGCAGGTAAAATTTACGGAAAAGACGGAGCGGTATGGTTTAAAAGTTCTGACTACGGCGATGACCAGGATAGAGTTTTGATTAAAACCGACGGAAAAAATACTTATTTAACCGCAGATATTGCATATCACAAAAACAAGCTCGACAGAGGCTTTGACAGATTAATTAACATCTGGGGCGCTGACCACCACGGTTATATCCCGAGAATGAGAGCAGCAATTGATGCACTGGGTTACGATAGTTCTAAAATGGAAGTTCTGCTTGGTCAATTGGTTAATTTAATCCAAGACGGCGAAGCACAAAGAATGGGTAAACGCAAAAAAATGGTTACTCTGGATGAACTTGTAGAAGAAGTCGGCGTTGATGCGGTAAGGTTTTGGATGTTAATGCGCTCAAGTGATACAACGATTGATTTTGATGTTGATCTTGCAAAATCACAATCCGATAAAAACCCTGTTTTCTACGTTCAATACGCCCATGCAAGAGCTTGTTCAATTCTAAGAAAAGCAACGGAAAAAAGAATTGATATAGACAACAAAACGCAATTGGATGCGATTTTAACAAAAGAAGAAATTGAACAATTCGACAAAAATCCTGATATTTTGCCTTTATTTGATAACTTATCAAACGAACAAGAAGAAGCAATTAAACAATTGATTTTAAAACTTGAAGAAGGCAAGGCGGTTTTATTTAACGCGGTTAAATACCGCGCACCATATATGATTTGCAAATATTTAACCGAGCTTGCAAATTCATTCCATCATTTTTATAATTTTACAAGGGTTTTATCCGAAAACAAACAAGAAAGCTTAATGAAACTTTCACTTGTTGATTCTTTCAGAATAATAATGGCAAAAATGCTTGATTTAATCGGGGTAAATGCTGTAGAAAAAATGTAGTTGATTTTATTTTTTTTTCATGTTAATCTTGATTTTGCAAGATAACTAAGGGCTATTAGCTCAGGTGGCTAGAGCGCACCCCTGATAAGGGTGAGGTCCCTGGTTCGAGTCCAGGATGGCCCATATTTATAAAAAAGAGGCAAAAAGCCTCTTTTTTATTTACGCAATAACATTAAAATTTTTAAACCGCGGTTGTTTTTTGATAAATAATTTTGCTCTTTCTTTGATTTTATCCACATCAACAACAATATTTCCATCAGCATCAATCGTTTCAACTTCCCATGCGTTAATATAAGCAAAACCGCCTGTTGTTTTACTTTTTCCTAAAAGACAAGCTGAAAGATTAGCTTTATCAATTTTAAGTTTTTCAATTCCCTCGCTTCTGGTTGAAAATCTTTGATAATTTTCATTTTCATCAACGGCATAAAAAGCTCCGCTTTCTTTTCGATTAAGCCAGCTTGTCAATTCTTTAATTAAATCTTCATCAAGTTTTACTTCTCCTGAATCGTCTTTAATTTCTAATTTTTTAGCCGGTACAAAAGCAACATTGCCCGCTGATTTTTTACGACCGTTTATACAAGCACATATTCCGCCTATGGGGATTTTTGTATCTTTGCTTGCATCTGTCTGAGAATCGTAAAAAACACAATCGCCGTTTTTATAAACTGCATAAAGCGATTTATCTTTAAAAAATTCAAGTCTTTTTTGAAGCTTTACTTCATCAATATTAATGTTATCGTTTTCATCTTTGATTTCAATTTCATCCGCAAGAATAAAAATATAACCCCCGCCCAAGTTCAACCTGTTTTTAAGGCAACCAGAAATTGTAGTGCCTGAAACATTAAGTTCACGCTGTGCATCTGCTATTTTGTAAAATTTTCCTTTGCACTCGTTTTTATCATAAGCATAAAATCCGTTTTTTAAATCCAAAACTTCAGGTTTTTCAAGGGTATTATATAGATTTTCTATTTTCTTTTTATTTACTCTTTTTCTTCCGCATTTATCATAAGTTTCAACATCAGCCGCACTAAAGACTGCAAAACCGTTGACAAAATCTCTTCTTCCTAAAGCACAAGCCGAAATTTGGGCTTTTGAAGCGCGAATTGCCTTTCCGGCGAGTGCGGGAGTGTCATATCTTTTGGGTTTTAAGTTTTCATCAACCAAATAAACAGCACCTCTGAAAATTTCAACTTTTCTTTCTTTGATTGTCTCTAAATCAACATCAATTTTTCCGTTTTTATCAATAATTTCAATATCCTTAGCTTTTATAAAGACATAGTCTCCTGCGCAATATTCTTTGTTTAAAAGACACCTTAAAACTGAAACATGAGGAACATTAAGAATTTTTGATGCTTCTTTTGCCGAGTAGAATTTTTTATAAGCACCCGATTTATCAACAGCATAAAAACCATCCCCTTTTTTGGTTTCAAATTTTTCTTTTAACGGTTCAAGGTTGAGTTGAAGATTTCCCTTTTCGTCTATATACTCAATTTTATCTGCCCAACAAAGAGCCAAAACGCCATCAACAAGCTTTCGATCGCCATGAAGCGTTTTTGAAACAGATTGTTTTGTAACATTTAAAGATTTTGCAATATGTGATTGCAGATAAAATTTTCTATATTTTCCATCTTTCGTCATTGCATAAAAAGGTGTTTTTAAAAATTTAGGATTAACCTTTGATAAATCTTCCGCAGGGATTGAATCAATGTCAAAATAAGGTTCGTTTTTGTTTTCTGATTCATTATTAATTGTATTTAAAGGAGTATAAAAGGATGTTTGTTTAAAATTTTTATCTTTTTCATTTTGCTTTTTAATAAATTCATCAATTGATAAAAAAGAATTATGTCTTTGTATTGCTTTTAAAAGTTCAACACAAACCCCGAGCATCATTTCATCAACTTTTACTCCCTCAAAGGTTTCATTTTCAATATTTTCAGCATAAGCAGCTACAAAATCTCTGACATAATCCACTTCTCCTTGTGCGCATTTTACAATTCTGTCAGAAGGAATTTTTAAAACAGATGCTGCAATTTCAGCAGAGTCGAATTTTAAATAGTTTTTATAAGCATCAATTATATAAACAGGTTTTTCATTGCTTTGTTTTATTTCTTTTTGATTACCAAAAAAAGAAATATTATAATTTTTCATCGCATTAAAATAAGCAAAATCATCTGCAGCAGAAAAATTATTTGCAAGTTTATTTTTTTGTAATCGGCTTTTATTCAAATTCATTATTTGTGAATTTGAAACATTATTATTTTTTATAATATTTTTTAAAAAAACGACAATCGATTTAAAAAATATATTCTTTCTCCTTCCAATTTTAACAATTAAGCAGTAAACACATCAAGAAACTGCTTAAAGTTTGCCAAAACATTTTTGATACCTATTTGATATATTTCCGATTTTTATTATTACTTTTACATCAAGACGAGTGACATTAACAGCAACGCACAGCAGAACGTAGAAATAAACATTGTTGCCAATTCATTACCTCTATATTTACCCTTTCTTTTAAACCTATTATAAATAGGGATATTCAGTAAATGTCCCTGTTGAAAGACACAAAAGAAGTCTGCCATTGATG
>CAPYQR010000068.1:595-4370 GCA_948742005.1 uncultured bacterium | reverse complement strand
TGTTCATATCAAAGTTATTTTTAATTTTTCAGTATAATTTGGTATTTATATAAAACGTAAAATTAAAAATAATTGCCATTTAATATTATTCCAATTTTTCAAATATTTCTTTTTCAGCAAAACTGTTTTCAAAAGGAAGATGATGATATCCATCCCAAAGCACAGCTTCTGTTAACGGCTTAAATAATATTTGATAAATCTCTTCTCCATTTACTGTTTTTTGTTTATCGCTTTTTATAACAATAGATTTAGCAAAATATTCATTTTCATCAACAAGCGCATCTACTCTTAAATCAAAGAAATAATGATAGAAAAAATCCCCGCTAAAGCCGCCTTTGGCTGTTATATTGTATGATTTTTCCTTTGATGTTTCATTTTCAATTCTGTCTATCAATGTATTAATATTTCCAATTAAACTTTCTCTTACCTCTTCGCCGCATTCTTGAAGCCTGCTTATCGCTGTTGTGATTCCTAATTTATCAATATATATTCTATCCGAGGGGGTTTTGATTCTGTCATAAATTTCAATTTCATAGGAAGAAAGTTTTCTTTTATCCCGTGCTTCTTTTCTTTCTTTTTGCGAAAGTATATTATCAGAATTTTCTTGATAAAATTTATCTGTTGAAATCCTTTCGGTAATGTCTTTAAAACCTTTTTGCCAAATCGTTTCGCCATCCGCTATATAATCATCATCAGAAACAAAATAGCTTCCAAGACTTGAAAGATATACTTCGCTATAATCTTTTTTGCCGGACTCGTTTTGTATTGTTAATACACCGTATGTATTTGTCGGATGATATTTTGAATATTTTTCATGATAAACATCAAACTCTACGTTAAAATGTTTGTTGTAAGGAGTATTGTTTTTTAATCTGTAGTTTAAAGTATTAATATTACCGATTAAGCTTTCTTGAACAGCTTTTGGACAAGAAGATATTTGTCTTGTTGTGTGTTTTTTGTCCATTTTAACACTTCCTTTAAAGTTTGAAGCGGACAAAATCCTGTTAACTCTCATGTTTTCACCTCTTATTTGATTTTAATAATATAAAAACTCTGATTTTTTATTTTTGCTCTTTCTTAGTTCTTCTGTGTAATTTTATTTTTTTAATAATGATTAATAATTTAAAAATGAAAATATTTACAATTTTATCATCAATATTACTTGCAATAATAATCACATTTTCATCAATATTTTTTATCAACTATTTAATCCATAGAAGCGCCCAAACGCACATCATGGCAGAATTTAGAGAATTAACCCCGCTAAATTCCAAAATGCCTGTTTATTTTAAAGGATTTAAAATCGGAAAAGTTACAAAGATTGAGCCAAATGAAAATTTTCAAACAACACTGATGCATATTACACTTTTTCCTGAAAAAATAAATCTTCCGCAGAATGTCTATCTTCATGTTAAAAATTACAAAAAAAACTTAACTTATGCAGAACTTGAACTTCCGCAAGAACCAAGCACAAAAAAACTCAAAGGCGGAAATATCATCAAAGGAAAAACAAGTGTGACTTTTGATTCATTTATGGAAAACGGTTGTAACTTTAGGTGAAATTATGGTCAACACAAACAGTGCAATGAAAGAAATTGACGGGCTTATGAAAGATATTCGTTTAAGCTTTAAAAATAATGAAAATTTTATAAGCGTCTCTACAAGAAACCTCTCGCAAGCAACAGGACATTTAACCAGAACTTCTTTAAATATCAGCTCAACAGTTGACCAAAAGACTCTTGATAAAACAATGAAAAATCTGGAAGCTGCTACATATAATATGAAAAATATTACAAAAAATATCGATTGCGCAACAAGAAATTTATCCCAAACAATGGAGCATGTGAATGGAATAAGTGAAAATGTTGATGAAATTACAAACAGTGTAAATTGTACAATGAAAAGCAGGTTTGGAGGCTTGAGATTATTTTTTGGCAAAACAGACCAAAATTGTAAATGTAAAAAACAGCCATAAAGATAAAAATTCAAAAAAATTAAAGTTTTAAAAAAATATGCCGATAACATTCATTGAAGGATAACAACGCAAAAAAGTTATTTAGGTTTAGTTTTAATGAATTTTAATGATTTATTAGAACATGTTAAAAATATTTCTTTGAAATCAAACCCCAAAAAAGAAATACCAAAAGAACATGCTCAAGCCGAAAAAATTGAATCACAAGAAACACATCCCCTGCCAAATAATCCTGAATTTTGGCAAAACAGGCAAGGGGTATTTTCAGCAGAAAAACAACAAACAACATCTCAACAAAACAAAAGCTATCAAGAAATCATTGCAAAATTCAGCCAAACATTCAACGACCCAAAAGAACATTTTACAATAAAACAAGCACAATTATCTTTAAAACCCGAAAGCTTGGAAAAAATCCTAAGCCTAGTTGAAAATGATAATTTTTCAACTAAAGCAATTTTAGCACTTTTTAATTCACCAAAATTCAGCGATGAAGAAAAAAACAGCTGGCAGAATCTTGAAAAAACCATTGATTATTTAAGCAGCTCAAGCAATGAAACAAAAAAATATTATTCAAAAATTCTAACAGATGTTTTTGATAAAAAAGATACAAAAAACGAAAAAATTATAAACAAAATTAGAGAAAATAACGGGCTTGTTGATTTAGAAAAATTTAATTTTGCACTTAAACTTGCAGACAAGACAACGCCATTTATCATAGAAAAATTATTAGACATTTATTCAATCACCCCTGATGCTGAATTTGCTTATGATAAATTAGAAACTGTTTTTAAAACTCCCGTTAATGTTGCAAAAAATATTTTACATTCACTTGAATTCTGCTTTGAATTTGATGATAAATCAAATCTTGTTGAAAAGCAGGAAAATATTGAATATTTAAGAGAAATTGCAAAAAATATTAAAAATTTAACCACAAATTCTGATTTTTATAATTTTATTAAAACTCCCGAAAACAAACAACTGCTTTTAGATTTATCAAAATTCAATTTAGAAAATTCCGACTTAAAACTCTTGTATGAAATTGTTAAATCAAACAAGGATGAGGGTGAATTCAACCAATTTTGCAAAGAAAAACTTTTTCAATTTGCAAAAACAAACGCAAGTTATAAAAATTTCTTAAAAATTTATAACGGCTGTATTAGGGAAGAAAAACAAGGCGGATTTGACGAGGATTTATTTGACAAATTAATAAAAATTAATGCTCTTTTTCCTGAATTTATTGAAAATGCACAGGAAAATAATCTGTTTATAGATTTGATAAAAGAAAATACAAAAATCAAAGATTTAAATTTCAAGACAAGAATAAAAATCTTTAATTCTCTAACGGGAATTAAAGAAATTCTACAGCAAAACAAATCGCAGGGAAAAATTGAAAACAGTGAAGAATTAGATATAATTTGCAGAATTTTTAAAGAAATTGAGCTGAGTTTGCTGGATTCTGATACTATTTTAGATGTTGATGATATTTCAAGAAAGGATTTTATCGTTAATGTCTTAAAAAGTATCAATAAAGACAATCCAATAAATTCTTTAACAGATTTTGAAATAACAATGCAAAATTCAATCCCTCTTTTAAAAGAAATGAAACAAGGGCTTGATTTAAAATATTCAAGAAAAGACTTTTTAAAAGATTTAACAAATATTTGCAATAATGATGAAAAGATTAAGATTTTAAGCAAAAAAGCACAAATTACGCCAATTTTAGATAAAAATAATAATATAACAGGATATAATGGAATGATTAATTTAAAAAATTTAGATAAAAATAATGAATTCGAATATGAG
>CAPYQR010000068.1:0-585 GCA_948742005.1 uncultured bacterium | reverse complement strand
TTAAACAAAGCACTCAATACAATAATCAAAGCTCTGCCTGAATTTATCAATATTATCGGCAAAAAGCAAAATCCCGTTCATTCTTATCCGCTCGATATTCATACTTTACTTGTTTTGGCAAATTCTATCGACAATCCTGATTATAAAAAACTTACAACAATTGATAAAATCATGTTGAAATTAACCTGCTTAATCCATGATATTTCAAAATGCGAAAATATCGCGGACGAGGGACATTATAATCAATCGGCAATTATTTCCAAGGGTATATCTAAAAGATTTTTCACAAATCCTTTTGCACAGGATAGAGTTTATGATTTAGTAAAAAATCATCATTGGCTTGAAAAATTAAACACTTCATATAATGATAAGAAAAATGAAACCATAAGAAAAATTGCCTATAGATTCCGTCAGCCAAATGATTACGATATTGCAAAAATTTTTGCCAAGGCTGATTTACAAAGCGTAAGTGATAAATTTTTTAATGAACATAAAAAAACACTTGAATCTAAAGATATTGATTTAATAGACGAAGAGCTTGATTGGTTTTATTCAACAGGCTGTGCTGTTTTTTCAGATTCAATA
>CAPYQR010000067.1 GCA_948742005.1 uncultured bacterium | reverse complement strand
GGGCTCTTTCCTGGGGTAATATACAGGAAATGTGGTATCAGGCTGGCGCAGAAGGTGCAAAAGAGCTAAACAACACAGTTCCGACAGATACATACATATATGTAATGATAAACGACCATTACAGCAGAATGTACAGTTTTGCAACAGTACATACCTGGCGGCAATATTTAAACTACATTGACAACAAAGGAAATTTGCGCAATGAGCTTCAATTAAGTTTATTACAAAGTATCCTAAGACTGTCATATACATACAGACATTTTGAAAATATAAAAGCGAATAAATATTTAAAAAACCCAAAAAACAAAAACGAAATCATAAACAGAGCAGCAGCTTATTTTATAGAAACAAAAAATAATCTAAAAGCTGACAATAACAAAGAAATAAGTTTTATTGTTCTGTTTTACGATAATATAAATTACGAAAAAGAATTAAAAGAAAAATTAGAAAAAAACGGAATTATTGTAATCAGCACAAAAGACTTAACAAACGAAAATTTAAGAAATATAAAATATACATTATCCAAAAAAGATTTGCACCCGAACGAAAATGCCTGGGATTTAATTACGCCTTTGCTTGCTGAAAAAATTCAAAAAATCTGGCAAAACAAAGATAATAAAACAAAATGAAAAGGCTCTGAAATGATGTTATTTCCAGAGCTTTGATGTTATTGAAAGGAAAAGTATAGAAAACTTTTTAAGCAAACAAGCTTATTTCGCTTTCTGCTGCTGCTTTTTTGTCTTCGGCTTGCGCAAACGGATTGAAGCCGTTTTGCGAATTGGAATTTTTGTCGTTTATATTCAAAGTTTGAACAACTTGCTGTGGAGCTTCAAACTTTTGGACAGGAGTTAGGGAATCTTTAGCATCAACACTTTGAGCTAAAGCTACATTTTTTTGCACAGTTAGAGCACTGTAAAGATTCATTGCTGCTTGTGCATTTAATTTTGCAACATCAACGCTTTTTTGATACAAACCTGCTTGAGTTGTTGCGATTTGTTTTTGAAGTTCGACATTGGTTCTTGATGAATAAAGGTCAACGCCTAAAGCCGCACGGTTGAATTTAGAATAATCAATATTTTGAACATTGATTTGTTTTTGATTTTGTTCTTGAGCTTTTTGACCGTTTAAAATCTTGTTTGCAACACTTAAAACACTTGAACTGTCAACACCCGATGCGCCATATAAAACATTGTTTAAATTTAGACTCATTATCGACCTTACTTCCCAATATTGTCTATTTCTTCCTTATGTTTTTATATTCGGCAATTTTAGAAAAAACTTTATATTTTTAAACTCATTTTGTTACATTTGTTTACAATAAAACTAAAACCTAAAAAACTATTCTTCTTCAATATCCCAAGGTTCAATTAATTCTTCATCTAAATCATCTAAGAACCTTGACGGTTTTGTTAAAATCATCTGGCTGGAATAATCATACATATCTACAGGATAGCTTATAAATAAATCATTTTTGGCACGAGTTGCAGCAACATACATCAGCCTTAATTCTTCTTCCATTTCATCTGTCGAATTAAAAGAGTACGCGCTTGGAAAACGACCATCAACCGCACCGATTATAAAAACACTCTGCCATTCAAGACCTTTTGCACTGTGAATTGTAGAAATTGTCAAACAATCATCTTTAATATTTTTTTTATACATCCCCTCAACAGAAGCCTCCGGCGGTTCAAGCGCCAAATCAGAGAGAAATGAATCAAGTTTTTTATATTGTGTTGAAAGATAAGAAAAATGTTCAAGATCTTTTTCTCGTTTTTGCCAATCGTCATATTTTTCTTTTAAAATCGGTTTGTAATATTTTATTATCTCGTCAACAAGTTCACTCAATGTTAAATTATTTTCATCATTTTTAATCAATAATTTAAACAACGGCTCTAATGATGTAGAATATTTTGAGGGAAGAAGCTTTTGATTATAGTTTTTATTCTGCATTTGAGGAACAATTAATTCAAGCGCCTTTGCACCAATTCCTTTTAACAAAAGTAAGATACGATTCAGACTTATTGTATCATCAGGATTTAAAATTATTCTTAAATGCGCAATAATATCTTTAACATGAGCTGAATCCATAAATTTCGGGCCGCCGAATTTTTGAAAAGGAATGTTATATTTTGCAAGCTCAATTTCAAGATTATAGCTCATTCTTGCATTACGAACCAAAACCGCAATGTCTGAAAGTTCAATATCTTCATCTAAAAGTTCTAAAACCTTTTGGCAGACAAACTCTGCCTCGGCTTGGGAATTAACTGCTCTTATTATTGCCGGTTTAGAAGTTGAAATAATGTCTGAATAAAGTTCTTTTTTGTATCCTTGCTGCGCTTTTGAAATTATTGAATTTGTTAAATTTAAAATATTCTGCGAGCTTCTGTAATTTTTTTCAAGTTTAATTATTTTTGTATTCGGAAAAATTGACGGAAAATCAAGAATATTTTTATAATTCGCCCCGCGGAAAGAATAAATGCTTTGAGAATCATCGCCAACTGCCATTACATTATTATGTTTAGACGCTAAAAGCTTAATTATATCTGCCTGCAGAGTATTTGTATCTTGATATTCATCAATCATTATAAATTTATATTGATTTGATAATTTTTCTTTGATTTTTTCATTATCATTTAATAAAAATTTTAAATACAACAATAAATCATCATAATCAAGAATAGAATTTTCGCGTTTATAATTAACATAAGCTTTATGAATTTCAATTATTTTATCTTGTACATCTGAAAAATTACAGTATTCTTTTTCAATAATTTCCCTGACAGGGGTTTCTTTATTAACCGATTTTGAATAAATTTCAAGAATTGTTGATTTTTTGGGGAAACGTTTTTCTTTTTTTGGGAATAATTGGTTTGTCAAATGCAGAATAACATCTTGTGAATCAGATGTGTCCATTATTGTAAAATTATTTTTCAAACCTAAAAGAGCACTGTATTTTCTTAAAATTAAATTTGCAAAACTGTGGAAAGTTCCTCCTGAAATATTCTCGCATCTTTCATCTAACGCCAGAGCAGCGCGGTTAAGCATTTCTTTTGCGGCTTTTTTAGTAAAAGTCAAAAGCAGGATATTTTCAGGTTTAATTCCATCTTCAATCAATCTTGCACATCGGTATGTTAAAGTCTTTGTTTTGCCCGAACCTGCTCCTGCTACAACCAAAATTGCACCCTCGCGCGTTTTGACCGCTTCAAGCTGTGCTTCGTTTAATTCTGTTTCGTAATCAATTTTATAATTTGTTTTAATTGATGTTCTTTTTTTTAAAACAAATTTTTTTCTTTTAACTTCCGTTTTTTGAATCGATTCCATTATTTTCCCTATATATTTTTATTTTAATATATAGAAAGTTATTTAGCAAAACGGTTTTTTATTAAATATTTTTTTAAAAAACTTTTTAAAAAAAGCAATTAATTTCGAAAAAAAGCCCGTTTCTTCCGTTTGCGGATTTTCTTCAATGTCGTTTAAATCAACTTTTTCAAATGAATCTTGAGGATAATCTTTTTTAAAGGCTAAATTTGTTTCTTCTTCCTCATTTCCGCGCTGAAAATAACCCGTGTTTCCACCGCCGCCATCAGTCGGTTTGGAGCTTTTTTGTACGTTAGATAAATTCCCTATCGGACTAAAGTCAAATGACATTATAATTGCCTTTATAATTTATACTACGATTATAACATATATATAAAGTTAAAACAACCACAAAAATTGCGCCAAAAAACTAAATAAATTCATCCAAATCATCAAATCTTGCATTCATTTCACATAACAATTCGGCAAAACTGACATAATAATCGCAAAGTGCTTGTTTGTATGCAAGCATTGTTTCTATATATAATTTTTTAGATACCAAAAAATCCGTTAAATCAATTTTGTTATTCTTTAAACTTTTAACAGATTCATCTAATAATTCTTTTGAATTTATCAAAAGCTCCTTATTGTAAAAATTCAAATTTTCTTTTGCAATTGTATATTTTTCCCATGCATCAGTTATATCCCTTATGATATCCGCTTCAAGGTCAAGATAGGCTAAATTCGTCTTTTCGATTTCAAGTTTTGCATTTTTTATTTCATTATTATATCGATAAATTAAAGGAATATTTACAACAGAAGCGCTCGCATATGCTCCTGATTTAAAAGTATTATAATCTGACATTCCTTTTGTTTGATAAGCATATCCTCCTTGTATTTCAAGGTCGGGAATAAGAGATGATTTTACAACATTTAAGTTATTTTTCGCAGCTGTTATTTTTTCTTTTGCCGATTTTAAATCATTTCTGTTTAAAAGCGTAAATTCTTTTATTTTATCAAAAGTTAAATTACAGGTTTTAGGATTCAAAGTCAGGAGATTTGCGTAATTTTCATCTAAAACTTTGTCTTTTGTATCATAATTAAAATCTTTTGAATTAATTACCGTATTAAATTGATTTTGCGCAGAAACAAGTTCGCTTTTTGCAATATTAGAATACAAAACCGTACGGTTAAAGGCAATTTTTGCTTGAATCAACTCTGTTTTGGAGGTTTTTTGAAGATTATATTTTTTTAAGGTGTTTTCATAAATTTCTCTTGCAAGTTCCTTTTGTTCATTCATAAATTCCAAATTACTTTTTTTTAAAAGAAAATTAATATAGGAAATTTTAACATCTGAAATCAACTTATATTCGCGAAATTTTTGGTTAGCAAAAATTACATTTGTTTGTGATTTTGCAAGTTTTTTTCTCTTTCCTCTTTTTAAAATTTCAACAACATAATCAACCCCGATTTGCTGCGGGTTGCCTGTTCCTGTCGCACCAATATTTTGAAAAGTTTCAATTGAGGGGTTTTTTAATGCATTTACAATTTCAATATTATTTTTTGCAATCTCAACATCAATTTTTGCCATTTTTATCTGCGGATTTGTTTCAAGCGCGAAATTGATTGCTTCAACTAAATTAATTTTTTTAATCTCTTGAATTGCAAAAACACTCTGCGCAAAAAACAATTGTAAAAGCGATAATATTAAGATTATTAATTTTTTATTAGTCATTTTTATTGATAATTTTAGCTGCCCTTTTTAAATTATATCTAAATTTTTAATTGAAAGTAAATAATTAAAATATTAAGTTTTGTATCATATAATTTAAATTAACTATAAAAATTTATTTTTTTACCTATAATATAAAACAGACTAATTAACACTTTAGAATTATTTTTTTGGACATAATTATATTTGTGTTAATATTTAATTAAAACAATGTAGTTAGTATTAAAAGGATTAAATTTATGGCTTTACCAAACGTAGCTTACTTTTCAATGGAAATTGCAATCGACCAATCCTTAGCAACATATTCAGGCGGCTTGGGATTCCTTGCAGGTTCTCATATGCAATCGGCGGGTTATCTTCAAATGCCGATGGTCGGTGTTACAATGTTATGGTCTTATGGTTATTATGACCAAAGAATTAACGAAAACGGCAATGTTGAAGTAGCATATATCAGAAAACATTATGACTTCTTAACAGATTTAAACATCTCAACAACGGTCAAAGTTTTTGGCGAAGATGTTGTTGTTAAAGCGTTCAGAGTTGAACCGCACTTATTCGGCACTTGTCCGATTTATCTTTTAACAACAGATATTGAAGAAAACTCCGAATGGGCAAGAAAAATTTCCCACAAATTATACGATGGAGATGAAAAAATCCGCGTAGCACAAGAAACCGTTTTAGGTATCGGCGGCGTTAGAATTTTACAAGCAGTAGGTTACAATTTTGATTGTATCCACTTAAACGAAGGTCATGCACTTCCTGCAGCATTTGAATTATTAAGACAATACAACGGCGACCTTAAAACAGTAAGACAAAAAACCGTATTCACAACACACACACCTGTTCCTGCAGGAAATGAAGTTCACTGGGTTGATACATTAATCGAAGCAGGCTTCTTTGCAGGATGTTCAAGAGAAACAGCAGTTGAATTGGGCGGAGAAAACTTCTCCTTAACCGTTGCAGCACTTAGAATGTCAAGAATTGCAAACGCAGTTTCGCAGCTTCACGGTTTAGTTGCAAATAAAATGTGGGAATGGGTTAAAGACAGATGCCCGATTAAAGCAATTACAAATGCCGTTAATCTTCACTACTGGCAAGATGAGAGAATCGCAAAAGCAAAAACTTCACAAGAATTACTTGATGCTAAATATGAAATGAAAAAGGATTTATTCCAATACATTTCAGATACTCAAGGAAAACGCTTTGACCCGAACGTTTTAACAATCACCTGGGCAAGAAGATTTGCAGATTACAAACGCGCATGGTTGATTTTAATGGATGAAGACAGAATCTCCAAACTTTTAAATGAAAACAAAGTCCAAATTATCTTCGCGGGTAAATTCCACCCTGATGATACAATGGGCAAAGAAACATTTAACAATATCTTAAGAAAATCATACAATATGAAAAATGTTGTAGTTCTTCCGGGATACGAACTTGCATTATCCGCTAAACTTAAAAAAGGTTCTGATATCTGGTTAAACACTCCGACAAGACCATTAGAAGCTTCAGGAACTTCAGGAATGAGTGCAAACATGAACGGTGCTGTTCACTTCTCAATTTTTGACGGCTGGACAGTAGAAGGTACATTCCCCGGAATCAACGGTTACACTGTTGAATACCCCGGACTTGATGATGATATTCCATGGCAAGAAAGACACTGGAAAGACCACAGATTCATCATGAACACATTAGAAAATGAAATCATTCCGACATATTATCAAAATAAAGAGGAATGGGCAAGATTAATGCGCCAGGCTATGAGAACAGCAGAAGGGTACTTTAACTCTGACAGAATGGTTATAGAATACTTCAACAGAATCTACAAACCAATCGCTCACGGCGGAGTTCAAGAAGAAGATGTAGCAAACAACTCCAGCTCTTTTGAAGCTCCAAATCAAGATGCTTGGACTTATTCAAACATTAAATAATTAAAAAATTAATCAAAATAATAAAAACGCTAATCAATAACCAAAAAGATTAGCGTTTTTTTAATTTACAAAAAACTAGCAAAAAATCTCACTTTGTGTTTTATATATTTATCACTTTGCATGAAAGGAACACGCCTATGTCAAACATCGAAATGTCAAATTTTAGCCCGATTACACAACAAGCAATTCAAAAACGAAAAGAAGCACAAGCACTTCAACAAACAAACGGAACTCTTCAAACCTCCGCAACAGAAACAGACAAAGTAGAATTTAGCGCAGATTCACAAGCGCCAAAAATCGGATTTTTTAGATTAGCATTCTCAAGATTGACAGATGAACAAATTGCACAGGTTAACAAAACCAAAAAATTACCCAAAAACGCAAAATTTATAGATATAGGCACAATACAAATCCGCAACAACTTCTTCAATATCACCCAGGGCACAAGAACACTGCCCGAGGGGTATGAATTAAGAAAAAACTGGTTTGGTTTTACTAAAGTCGTAAGAAAAGATACTGAAGGATTATTTTTGAGAAAAAAAACTGAAGAAGTTTAAATAATTCTATTAATTTTATAAAAAATTCTGAAAAATTCTTATTCCGCCTTGGGTTAAAATTGCTTCAGGGTGAAACTGAACGCCGAAAATATTTTCCTGCACCCGCAGAGCCATCATTGTTCTTGTTTCATCATTTAACCAGGCGGTTTTTATTATTTTATTTTTGCAATTATAATTAGCTTCTGCTTTTTCATCAACAATCAAGGAATGATATCTTGTGGCACTAAACCCTTGATTGAAGCCTTGAAAAAGCCTTTCGTTTTCATTAAAATAAATTTTTGAAACTTCACCATGCATAGGCTCTTTTGCTTTTATGATTTTATATCCGAAATATTGCGCAATTGCTTGAAACCCAAGACAGATTCCTAAAATTTTCTTTTTGTTTTTAAAATAATCAATAACATCAAGCACAATTCCTGCTTCATCAGGAGAATTAGGCCCGGGTGATAAAATAAGATTTGAAAAATTTTTCTTTTTTAATTCATTTATCGTTATTTCATCATTTTTATAAACAACAGGCATCTGACCTAAAATTTTAAAATATTCAACAATATTGTATGTAAAAGAATCGTAATTATCTATTATAATCATTGATTCTCCTTGTTTTCAGGCAAAAATTCACATTCCGTAATTCCTCTTATTGAATTAACCATAAAAATCTTATCTGCTGAATATAAATCTTCTTTATGCAAAATTTTTTCCTTAATTTTTCGATTTTTTAATAATTCTCCCCGCACAACTCCGCCCAGAAGTCCGCAAGTTAAAGACGGCGTAGATAAAATATCGTTTTTTAAAATTAAAATATTGCTTCTTGAACCTTGCGTTAATTCATCTTTTTCATTCTAAAAAATCG
>CAPYQR010000066.1 GCA_948742005.1 uncultured bacterium | reverse complement strand
TTTCCGTGGTTTATTAATTTTTGTAAATTTTTTGACAAATCGAAAAAATTGGACAAATGTCCGAATTTTTCAAAATTTATTTTTAATTTTTTCCCTGCTGCGGTTTTTCTTTTACGACCGTATAAATATAAGGTTGTGAGAAATATCTGTTTGCGGTTTCGATTATGTCACTTTGTGTGGTTTCAAGGATTAATTTTTTATACTCCTCTAAAGCATTTAAATTTCTGCCTAAAACATCATAAGAACTCAAAAGGTCGGCTTCTGCCATGTTGGTTTCTAAAGAGAGTAAAAATTGACCCATTATTTTGTTTTTGGCATCATTTAATTCTTGTGTTGTTACCATTTCTTTTTTTAAGATTTCAAATTCATCCAAAATTCCTTGTTTTGCTTGTTCAATTCCATTGGAATTTGTTCCGATGTATGCCATAAAAACGCCGTCTAAAATATTTGCGCTTAAATTTGAACCGACACTGTATGCAAGACCTTTTTCTTCTCTTAATTTTGTGAATAATCTGCTTGACATACCCTCGCCTAAAATTGCGTTAATGACATTCAAGACAGCAATGTCTTTGCGGTCTTTTTCGCTTAATGTTCCGCAGGTTTTATAACCTAAAGCCAGCCAGTTTGCTTGGACTTCATTTTTGTATATCGTTGTTTCAATGTTATTTTGCGGTTTGTAGGGAGTGAATTTTTGGGTTTTAAAGGAAAATTTGCTGCAATTTTCTTTATCGCAAGGTTTAATTATTTCATTAAATTTTTGAGCAACAAAATCTTCATCAACATCCCCAACTACAGAAATAGACATGTTGCAGGGGTTTATAACTCTTGAATAAAAATCAACAATATCCTCTCTTTTGACCTTTTCAATATTGTTTAAAATAAATGTTGAATTTTGTCCGTAAATTGTGTCTTTGAATGCCAGTTTTTTAAATTCGTCAAAAACAAACCTTGAGGGAGTATCGGAGATTGATTTCAGGTCTTTAATTTTTCTTGTTTTGATTTTTTCTATTTCAGAATCAGGAAACACGGGTTTATTTAAAACTTCGTCAAGAACTGTAAAGGCTTTGTCCAGATTGTTTTTTGTAACCTGCATAGAAATTGAAAAAACATCGTTTGAAGACGAAACCCCGAGTTTAATTCCGTTTTCATCTAAAAATTGCGCAAATTGTGTGTTTGTATAATTTTCACTTCCGTGAGTTGCAGCAGCCGCTGCTAAAAGTGCGCTTGCGGGAACTTTTTCAATTGCTTTTGAGCCTTTGATTGAAATATCAAAAGCAATAATTGAGTTTGTTGTTTTCTTTTTGGTGATTAAATTTGCACCGTTTTCAAGAAGAACTTTTTTTGTGTTTTCTTTTTGTTCAATTAATTTGTTGTTTGTGCAATCTGAATTTGAATCTTTTTTAACATCTGATATTTCTTTGAAATTATTTCCGCGAACAATTGAAAGCGCGTATTTATCTGTCGTTAAATATTTATTTGCCGCATTAATTATGTCTTGTTTTGTAACTTTTTCGATATTTTTTAAGTAATTATCGTAATAATTTTCGTTTCCGGATGAAAAAGTGTAGCTGTAACCGAGTTCTTCTGCTATGTTTGAAATTGATTCACGTGCGTAATAAGTATCCGTTTTTATTTGATTTTTGGCTTTTGAAACAGCAGAATCGCTTAAAATTCCTTGTTGGATTTTTTTTATTTCTTTAATTATTTCATCTTTTGCCTGTTTTTCGCGTTGCGGGTCAATTGTTGCGTAGATGTAAAAAATCCCGCTGTCTTTTTGAGAATAGTTTCCGCTTGAAATTGAGCGGACTAAATCTTTTTCTTCTTTTATTTTTTGATTTAGGATTGAGCTTTTACCTGTTGTTAAAATTGTTGATAAAACATCAAGCGGGTAGGTTTCTTTGTCGTCTGAAAACTTTGGAGCAAGAAAACCAATCATTAAATGGGTTTTATTAACGTCCATTGTGTCGATTTTTTCTTCAATTCCTGTCAGGGGTTTTACTTTAGGGTATTTTATTTTGACTTGTTTTGAATAAAGCGGGCTTTTTGTGGTTTGTCCCGTTTGTTTGGGTTTGTTTTTTTGGTTTTTATCGCTGTTGAGAGAATTTTGCGAATTTTGATTTTTTGGATTGTTGTTATTAAATGCATTTTCAACTTTTTTTAACGCCTGCGCGCTGTTAACATCTCCGACAATTACGGTTGTAAAAGCATCAGGGGTGTAGAATTTGTTGTAATAATTTAGAATTTCTTCCCTTGTAACGTTTTGAATGATTTCTTTTTTGCCGATTACGGTTCTTTTGTAGGGGTGGTTTGATTTTTCGTAGATTAAAGTGTAAAGATTATCAAACATTCTGTTTGCGGGGCTGTCTTTTGTTTTTGAAATTTCTTCAATGACGACAGGGCGCTCGCGTTCTAATTCTTTTCTTGGAATCATGGGATTTAAAAGCATATCAGCGTGCAGGTCAAGTGCTAAATCAAAATCAGCGCTTGGGATTTCGATGTAATAATGTGTGTAATCTTTGCTTGTTGCGGCGTTTACTGTTGCCCCTTTGGAATCAAGGATTTTATCGAAAGTTCCTGTTGGGTTTTTTTGTGTGCCTTTAAAAAATAAATGTTCTAAAAAATGGCTGATTCCGTTTGTTTTGTCGTCTTCGTTGATTGAGCCTGTGTTAATCCAGGTGTCGATTTTGACGATGTTATTATCATGGATTTCTTTAACAATTACCTTTTGTCCTGATGGCAAGGTATTTACGCTCATATCTTTTTCAAGAGCAAAAGTGCAGTTTAAATTCAGTAAAAAAATCGCAAAAATAACCAGTAATTTTTTAATTGCTTTCATATAAATCCCCATTCTGTATTATATCTTATTTATACCTTATTTTATAATTAAAGGGCAAGTTAAATATCCCCCGATGGGTTTATTATAAAATCAAAGCCAAAATCATTAAGATAATTGAACCAATTTGCATACCGGTTGAAGCGTATTTTTGGATTTTGTTTGCTTCATATAATTTTGCTGTTTTTTGCGCATTAGCTGCTGCTTGAAGTCTTTGGATTCTTAAAAAATCATCGTCTGAAGAAAAATCTCTCTGGAAAATTTTGCGCTCCAAGCGGTTTAAACGAAGTCCAACGGGGTCTTGGGAATAGGTTTTTGAAAAAAGAATAGTTTCTAAGCCTGCTAATTGGATATAAACGTCTGAATTTTCGTATTGATTTTGTGAACCTGCATATTCATTAACGTTGTTTGTTGTTTGGTAGGGTTTTTCTGTGTAATAATTTGGATTTTTTTGTGCGATTTCATCTTTTCTTATATATGCTTTTAATTTATCTGTTCTTGTTGCTAAATCGCCCTCTTGGGTTGAGCCGAAGATTTGTTTTTCCAAGCGTTCAAGTCTTTTATATATATTTTCCTTTTCGTATGTTCCTTTGAATAATTGATACTCTAAAACATCAATCTGTGGATAATTAATCCCTGCGACCTCTGTTTTATCAAGCTCCCAGACTTGTTTTTTGCTTTCTTCTTCTGATTCAAAGCCCATTGCCTCGTTTAATTTTTTAATTCTTTGTTCAATTGTCAAATTTTGGTTTGTTTGACCAAAAACGTTGTTTTCAATCCTCGATAATCTTTTGGAGGTTTCGTCTTTTGAATAATCAAAACCCCAGATTGATTTTTCAAATTTTTGAAGTTCAATATTTGAATCAAGCGCGAAAGCAGAGTTTAAATTTATGTTTAAACATAAGGTCAAACTGAAAAATAAAAATAATATATTAATTTTTTTAATTGCTAATTTCATATCACGTATTATATCAATACTTTAATTATTTTTTGTTGGAATTTAGTATTATTTTTTCCTATACTTTTGTTGAATTTAGTTCTTCAACCGTTTTATTTGTCAAATCAACAAGCGCTTTTAAGTAAGATTCACATTTTTTTTGCGTTTTTGCTTCAAAGCGGAGCGTAAAAACAGGCTCTGTGTTGCTTTGTCTGATGAGGGCAAAACCGTCTTCAAAAATTATTCTAAGACCGTCTATTGTTATTATATCTTTTATTTTTGAATTAAACAATTTATCGTTGATTGAATTTTTAATTTTTTCCAAGACTTCTTTTTTAAGTTCATTTGGACAATGGAGTCTTTGCTCGTCTGAAATAAAAACTTCATCAAAGGGTTTTAATAAATCGCTTAATTTAAAGTTTTCGCATTTTGTTTTGTTTTTTGCAATGATTTCAATCAAACGGCAGCCTGCATAAATTGCATCATCATAACCGAAATATCTGTCTTTAAAGAATGTATGACCTGACATTTCGCCTGCGAGTAATGCTTTTGTTTCTTTCATTTTAGATTTAATATAACCGTGACCTGTTTTTGTCATTATTGCTTTTGCGCCTGCGTGTTCGATTTTGTCATATAAAACTTGTGAACATTTGACTTCTGAAACAATTGTCGGTGTTTCGCCATGGATTTTAAGGGTTGAAATTAAATCCTGCGCATAAATTAAAAGCAATTTATCGCCTGAAATTATTTCTCCGTTTTGTGCAATTGCTCCGATTCTGTCAGAATCTCCATCGAACGCTATTCCAAGGTCGGCTTGTTCTTCTTTTACTTTTTTTTGAATATCTTTAAGTGTTTTAATGTCCGATGGATTTGGATGATGATTCGGGAAAGAACCATCAGGATTTGAATAAAGTTCAATAACTTCGCATCCCAAATCGCGGTATAATTGAGGCGCAACTATACCTCCTGTTGCGTTTGCGCTGTCTATGACGACTTTAATTTTTTTTGTGCCGTCTTTTGTGTTGTATTTTCCGATTGAGCCAAACATATCAAGGATTTTGTTTTGATAATTTGAAATAATGTCAAATTCTATGTTTCTTCCTTTGATAATTTGTCTGTATCCGCTTTTTTCTTTGGCTTCTATTGTTAATTTTTTAACTTCTTTGATTTGTTCTTCGCCTAAGCTTTGTTTATTAAACGTCATTTTTAAGCCGTTATATTCGCTTGGATTGTGCGAAGCTGTAATAATAAGCGCGCCTGTGATTTTTTTGTTGTTTAAAATATTTTCATCAATTTTTGCAAATTCAGCGTAATATCCTAAAGGAGTGGGTGCTAAACCTAAATCAAGAGTATCTGCGCCTGTTGAATTAATTCCCTCAATAACTGCGCGTTTAAGTTCTAAAGAATGGGTGCGTGCATCCATACAGACGGCAAAAATTAAGTCTTTTGCGGTTTTTTCAATGTTTTTCTTTTTGAATTCTTCTAAAACAAAAGCAACATAGCCTTTTGCCGCGTAGAAAAAAATCTCTCCGTTTACTTCAAAAGGGAAAATTCCTCGAATATCATTTTTTCCAAATGCTTTAGTATTAATTTCGTTTTCCATTTTTCCTCCCGAAAAGATTAACTACTGTTAATTAATTATATAATGAAAACAAAATTAATTAAAAAATATTAATTTTATCAATTTAAAGATATGACATTACGCCATATAAAGTTAAAACCCCAACGGAACTGATTATTATCCAAAAGTGGGTAACAGGATGCAGATTGTTCCAAATTTCTAAAAAATTAGTTTTATTCATAGCTGAATTATATAATTTTTATCTTGATTTTCAATCATTCATAAGGATTAGACTAAAAGGAGGAGAAATTATAGCTCCATCCCGCCTAAAAGTTCTTGTTTAATTCCTTGTTGAAGCTCTAAAACATCTGTTCCGAGATTTGTTAAAACTTGCATTGCAAGGCAATTTGGCATTTTGGTTATTCCGTATAAAATATTTTCTGATTTAATTTTGTTTCTTTTGTGTTCTTTTGCTGTTTCATAAGCAACTTCAAGGATTTTTTTCGCCCGCGCGCTGTAGGAGGGGCTTATTACTTCCTGCTTGATTTTTTCTGCTTTTAAGAGTTTTTCAACTTCGTTTTGCGCATCTTTCAGGGTTATTCCGAGCCTTTTTAAAACGTTAAATGCAATTCCCGCGCCATAGGATAAAATTCCGAGCAAAATTATTTCAGTTCCTACTGTTTGTGAATTTAACTCCAGCGCATAACCCTTAGCAAGCCTTAAAATAGCAAGCGTTTCAGGCATTTTGTCGTTTGTGGATTTCAAAACAATGTCTTCAAATGTAGTAAAATCACCAATCATGGAAGATAAAATTTTATATGCGATTCCTTTTTTTGATTTTAATATTCCTAAAATCACATGCTCTGCTTCAATTCCGACACTTCCCGATTCTTTGGCATAATCAAGCGCCAGTAAAAGTGCACAAAATGCATTCGGGGTAAAAATTATTTGTTTTTCGGAATTTTCAAACTCTGCACTTCTTGTGGTAAATTCTTTCAGCTTTTCTGTTAAAGCTTCGCTTGTTAAATTATATTGTTCTAAAATATTTGTAATTTTATAATCTTTATTTTCTAAAATTGATTGCAGAAGTTGTTCGCTTCCAAGGATTTCATATCCTGAAGTTGTAAGTTTGCTTTTTGCGTTTTCAAGAATCTGCGAGATTGTTTTTTCACGAAAAAAATCGTTAATGTTCAGCAATTGCGTGTTTTCAACGGCGTTTTCAGGGTGAGGATTAACGATATCCGAGCTTTTATCAAGCATTTTTTTAAGATTCGGGATAATTTTTTCTTCGTCAATGTTAAATTTTTTGAAAATTTTATAAGCGCCTGAATTTTTGCTTTCTAAAATCGCAAGAGCTATATGCTGAGGCATTACAAATTTTGAATTTAATTCGTTTGAAAGTTTAAGCGCGAGTTCCAGGATTTCTTTTGAGCTTTTTGAAAATTGGATATTTGAACAATTCTGATTTTCACAATTTTTACAGCTTTTTTGGTTTTGTCTTTCGTTGATATTTTGTGTTTCTTTGCAATTTAAGCCGTTTAACCTTTCAGGGTTAATTGATGTGCTGTTTTGGACTTCGATTATCAATTCGCCAAAATTAATTTTATCAAAATTTAAAATTTTTGCCTGAACGCCTTTTGTTTGAAAAACAAGCCCTAATAGAAGATGTTGTGATAAGACTTCATCATGACAAAACTTCAGCGCATAATTTTGAGCTGATTGAACAACATCTATTGCTTTTTGTGTAAATTTTGCAAACATTATTTTTAATATATACCAAATATTAAACTTTTAAAAGTATTAATAATATTTTCATTAAATAACTAGTATAAATAGGCTAATTTTTACTCTTAAACTAGCGAAAATTCCTATTTTTACGCTAAAATAACTTTATGTTGCAGCTAAACAAAACTTTAACATACCGCGCTTTTGCGCTTATTTATCAAGAGTTTCAAAATTTTTTAATAACTCTTGGTGATATTGGGTTGATTTTTGTTAAAGTTTTTAAACGTATTTTAATGTTTAGAATTAATTTTAAAGAAACGCTTGAACAATCTAAGCGTTTTGCATTTGACAGTCTGCCGATAAGTTTAACAATTGTTGGAATGACATCTGCAATCATTGCTATGCAATTAGCGCCTGAATTGGCAAAGCAAGGCGGTGCTGATTATACAGGTTCGTTATCTGCTCTTGTTATGATTCGTGAACTTGCAAATATAATGAGCGGTTTTGCAATAATTTCAATGGTCGGCTCTTCTTTGGCTTCAGAACTTGCATCAATGGCTGTCGGCGAGCAGATTAATGCAATGAGCGTTTTAAAAGTAGATTTTATTGAATATTTAATTGTTCCAAGGTTTTTAGCGGGCGTTTTGTTTATGCCTGTAGTTTTTGTAATTTCCGCAACATTCGGGCTTGTTTGTGCAGGGTTTGTTTCTAATTGGTGCGCAGATTTGAGTTTGTTAAATTATATAACTTCGCTCTGGCATGGGTTATTTATAAAAGATATTTTTATAGCACTCTTAAAAGCTTCGTTTTTTGGCGGAACAATTGCACTAATAAGCTGCGGCTGCGGATGTTTTACAACGGGCGGGGCTAAAGAGGTCGGTTTAGCAACAACAAAAGCGGTTGTGTGGTCTTTTCTTGCAATTGCTGTTTGGGATTTTGTTTTCGCTTCAATATTTTATTTGTAAAGGTTAAAATTATGTCTTTAGAAGTTAAAAATCTTTCAAAAATGTTTGATAACAGATATGTTTTAAATAACATCTCATTTGATGTTCAAAACGGTGAAACTTTGGGCGTAATAGGCTTTTCAGGAAGCGGAAAATCTACATTATTAAAAATTATTTCATCAATTTTAGATTACGATAAAGGTGAAATAATTTATCCTGCTAATTCTGAAATTTCAATGGCATTTCAATACAGTGCGTTGTTTGATTTTCTTGATGTTTTTGATAACATTGCTTTTCCGCTTGTCGAACGTAAGGAATTAAGAGGAAAATATACAAAAGAACAAATCGAAACAACAGTCAAAGAAAAATTGAAAATGGTCGGATTAGAGGGGATTGAG
>CAPYQR010000065.1 GCA_948742005.1 uncultured bacterium | reverse complement strand
ATACAGTTTAAAATTATCATATAACAGCAAAGATTTTCTAAAATGCTATATATGATTGATTTTTGATTTTATATCGCAAAAATTAATAATTTGACCCAAAATAAGGGTTAAATTTCTTTTCATGCGCGATTGTTGTTTTGTCGCCATGACCGGGGTAAACGGTTATATTTTCATCAAGGGTAAAGAGTTTTTCTTTAATGCTTGCTTCAATTTCTTTAATATCACCGCCAAAAAGGTCACAGCGCCCGATTGATTCTTTAAATAATGTGTCGCCTGAAAACAGAACATCATTAATTAAATAACAAACCCCGCCTTTAGAGTGTCCTTTTGTATGAATTATCTTGATTTCGCTATCCCCGAGTTTTAAATTTTGAGTTTCACTGCTGATAAGCGCATCAATACAGGGCACTTTTATTTCTTCAACGCCAATCATTGAACATTGATCAGGCAATTGTTTTAAAAGAGGCATATCGTCTTTGTGCAAGAAAACTTGAACATTCGGAAATTTTTCTTTAATTTCCGAGATACAATAAACATGGTCAAAATGACCATGGGTGATTAAAACATATTTTAAATTTAATTTTTGATTTTTGACAAATTTCAAGATTTCATCAATAGCACATGTACAGTCAATTAATGCTGCATCTTTTGATTTGTTATCATAAACAAGATAAGTTGTTGCTCCAAAGATTCCGTTGGGGAATAATTTTATTTGTATTTTTTCCATTTATTTTTAATACCTTTTAATTTTGTTTCTATAAAAGGATTTTATCATATCAATATATTTTTTCATAAAAACTTTAATAATATGAAAAGGAGACAGCTCTTTATAAATTCGATAAAGAATTAAACGCATTCTCCTATCAGGCATATCAAAATGTCTTTGAAGCTCTTTTAAATATTTGTTTATATATTCTTTTACTTTTTTATCATCTTGACTTTCGTCTAAATTTTGATTTTCTTTGAAATATTTTTGCATAATAATACACCATTTTTATTAATATAATTTTTTTAATTCGGAATTTCATTAGAACATTTCACAATAAAAGCTAATATACACAAGTTTAAAATATTGTGTTATTATTAAATGTGTCAAACGGGGTTTTATATGAGAGTTAAAAATAAAAAAATTTTATATATTTTATTTCTTATATTAACTTGTCTTGCCTTATTTTCACCAAAAGCACAAGCAATCAGAATCGGTTTAAATGAGGGAATTACAAAAACCTACATAGGAAGCTCTCAAAACGCAACATTTACAGACGCTATAACGGGCAAAATCCTTTTTGTTTCGCGTTCTTTTATTCCATATCCCGTTAAAGCTTACGGAAATTCTATCGCAATCAAAGTTAAAGGAAAATATTATAATTGCTCAACAAACGCAATTTACATCCAAAACCCCTCAAGCAAAGGTTTTCTTGCAACAAAAAGAAGATGGTATCGCGGAGATATGATTATTTATAACGTTGAGGGGAAACTAACCGTTGTTAATTCTTTGCCTTTAGAAGAATATTTAATGGGTGTTGTTCCTGCCGAAATGCCATCAAGATGGAATCATGAGGCTCACAAAGCGCAAGCAATCGCAGCAAGAAGCTACGCATTAGCCAACCTCAACAAAAGAGGCTCGCACGGATATGACCTGAAAGACACTCCCCAAGACCAAGCCTATGGCGGCGCGAGCAGCGAAACAAAACAAACAACAATAGCTGTTCTTTCAACAAAAGGTGAAGTTTTAACCTATGACAATAAAATCATTCCCGCTTATTATCATGCCTCTGCAGGCGGAAAAACAATTTCTGCAGGTTCGGTCTGGGCACATGATTTACCCTATATTCAATCAGTTGAAAGCTTTGACAAAGGAACAAAGAAAAACGGACACGGTGTCGGGATGAGCCAGCATGGTGCAAACAACCTTGCTAACCGCGGATTTAACGCAAGAGAAATTCTAAATTATTTTTATAAAAATATAACATTCTCAAAACTTCAAATCCCATCCGAAGAAGAAATATAAAAATTAACTTACGGCTATAGCCTTTGAGATAATGCATAGAACTTGTTTTTTATTTATTTTTTTAAAGTAAATAAATACAGGAAAGAAAGCTATGAATTATTTAAATATTTCAAAAATTTTACTTGCGGGTTTGTTGTTTTCATTATTTATTTCAAATCAAGTTCAAGCCTTGACCCAGTATCCGACAATTACAAACAGTGCAAGATATTATAACTATCGCCCGACATACAATCCTTACGGAAGATACTACAATCCATACAGTTATCAAAATCGTTATTACAACGGTTTCAACAGAGGTTATAACAAATTTTACAACCCGTTCAATAATTCCTACACAAAACCAACAGAAAAACAACTGAAAAGATTATGGCAAAGGAACAGAATCAAAAACAACATCTACTCTTTATTAGGCAGAAATAACGGATATGTTGGACACAGAATTTACAACGGAAGATACAACCCCTCATCCAACGGAACACTTACAGGTTTCAGCACCCCGATTACAAATAACGCACTAAACGTGATTCCTAATTATTCAAGCGCAAATACAAATTTAAACAACCTCAATAATTCTACAGATTCTTATTATTCCCCGACAAATCAAATGAAATTAATACAGACTCCCGTAAACGGACAGGAATTTTACTTTAACGACGGCAGATTTTACAAAGATTTACACGGTCTGGACTCATCCACGGGCGTCAAAATAATTTACGATTAGATTCCGCGCGAAAAATAATTCTTCCCTTGATAAGAATTGCGCTGAATCAGGATTTTATCAATCAAATTCAAAATTTCAAACCGCCTGTTGACCCATTTCGGCACAATTGTTGTTTCACTGAAACCTGTTCCTGCAATTCTTTGAATTGTTGTTTGAGGAGGTAAAATTTCCAAAATATCACACACAAGTTCACAATATTGTTTTTCATCCATCAAATAAAACGGGGCTGTATCGTATATTTTTTTTAAAGGCGAATCCCTCAAAACAGTCAACATGTGAATTTTTATCCCATCAAGTTCTAATTGAGCAAGTTTTTGCGCGGTTGTAAGAATATCTTTTTTTGTTTCATTCGGAAAACCCAAAATAATATGTGCACAAACTTTAATGTTTCTTTTTTTTGTTTCAACAACAGCATTTTCAAAACATTTAAAATCATGCCCGCGGTTCATCCATCTGAGAGTTTCATCATTTGCACTCTGGATGCCGTATTCAATCCAGGGGTTTTTATAACTTGAAATCAAATCAAGCTTTTCATTATCCACACAATCAGGACGCGTTCCGATTGAAATTGATATAATTTTCTCATCAAAAAACACCGAATCATATACTTCTTTTAATTTTTCAACAGAAGCATAAGTATTTGAATAAGATTGAAAATAAGCCATAAAAGCCTGCGCCTTAAATTGTTTTTCAAGTTTTTCAATGCTTAATTTTATCTGTTGCTGAATAGATAATTTTTTATCATTACATCTTGAATAGCTCCCAACCGCATCACAAAAAATACACCCCCCGAAAGAAATTTTTCCGTCGCGGTTCGGACAGTAAAACCCTCCATCAAGCGTGATTTTATAAACTTTTTTATTAAAAGTTTCTTTTAAATATTTACTGAAAGGATAATATCTTTTTTCCATATTATTTGATTAATTAACATAAAAAACGGATAAAATTCAAAATTGAATTAAACCCGTTTTTGCTTTAAAAAGAATTTATAATTTATTTTAAAACCTTAAACTTTTCTTTTTCTTGCAGCTTCAGATTTTCTTTTTCTTTTTACTGATGGTTTTTCATATCTTTCTCTGCGTTTAATTTCAGATAAGATTCCCGCTTTTTGAATTTTTTTCTTAAATCTTTTAAGAGCTGATTCAATGCTTTCGTTATCACGTACTCTTACTTCAGGCATATTTTCACCTCCTTTTCGGGTTTAAAGTATTTAGCAATTTGAATATTAACATTAAAAAAATAAAAAAACAAGCACAAATTGCGTATTTATTAAGTTTTACAAATTCATATTCTATCTTCCAAAACAAATATACTCAATATCCGCTTTTTGCATAGTTTTCGGATTGTATTGATTTCTGCCGTCAAAAATTAATGGCTTATTCATCAATTTTTTAACTTTTTTAACATCAATATGCTGAAACTCATTCCACTCTGACAAAAGCAAAAGCGCATCAGACTCTTTTAAAATTTCATAAGAACTTTTACCATAAGCTATTTTATCACCAAAAACCAATTGCAGATTATCAAGCGCCTTAGGATCATATACTTTTATTTTAGCGCCTCTTTTCAAAAGTTCATCAATAATCGTTACCGAGGGCGCTTCTCGAATATCGCTTGTTTTAGGCTTATATGAAATTCCCCAGAGCGCGAAAGTCAAATTTTTTATTTCATTATTAAATCTTTTTAAAATTTTATCAATAAATTTTCCTCTTTGAGAAAAATTAACCTCATCAACCGCCCTTAAAATCTTCATTTCACAGCCGTTTTTCTCGCCTGTTTTAATCAAAGCCTTAATATCTTTTGGAAAGCAGCTTCCGCCATACCCAAGCCCCGGAAACAAAAATTTATTACCGATTCTTGAATCTAAAGCCATTCCCAAACGCACTTTTTCAACGTCTGCACCGGTTTTTTCGCAAAGATTAGCAATTTCATTCATAAATGAAATTTTCGCCGCTAAAAAAGAATTTGCCGCATATTTTGTCATCTCGGCAGATTTAACATCCATAATTATTAAACGATTTACACGCCTAAAGCAAGGATTATAAATTTCTTGCATTATTTTTGCTGCTTTTTTAGAATCAGAGCCAATAATCACCCTATCGGGTTTTAAAAAATCCTCAATTGCATTTCCCTGTTTTAAAAACTCGGGATTCGACACAACATCAAAATCAAAATTAGTGTTATTTTTAATTATTTTTCTGATTTCTTCTGCCGTTCCAACAGGAACAGTAGATTTATCGACAATTACTTTATAACCGTTCATAGAGCGTGCAATATCTTCTGCTGCTTTATAAACACAAGATAAATCAACACCCGAATCTTCGCCCTCGGGCGTTCCGACAGCAATAAAACAAGCAAGAGATTTTTTAACCGCAGTCTTAATGTCGCTTGAAAAACTTAATCTTCCTTTTTTAACATTTATTTCAACAAGCTCTTCAAGTCCCGGTTCATATAACGGAAAAATACCTTTTTTCAGGTTCTCAATTTTTTCAATATCACAATCGACATTGATAACTTGATTCCCCATATCCGCAAAGACTGCCCCGGCAACAAGTCCTACATATCCTGTTCCAATTATTGTAATGTTCATACAATATTAATTTTAATCTTGTAAAATCAATTTTTCAAGCAGGACATTATTAATTAATGTTAAAAAATATTTATCAATTTTTTTCAATATTCAATGATTAAGCGAATTTTATTATACTTAAAAAACAATATTTGTGCATTTTTAATTATTAAATTGCATAAATTTATATAGTGGAATAATTATTGTGCTATTGATATATTATTTTCAAAGGAATTGCAAGTCATGTTAAAGATGGATAATTTAAAGATTGGAGTATTAATGTATGACAAATAACGATTTACTTGTAATTAAGCAAAATCATAGAAAATTTTATGTGGATAGATTAAAAATTTCATTCATACTTGCTAAAAAATATAAATACAACATCTTTGAAAAATCTGATAAAGAAATTGTAAAATTCCTCAAAACAAAAGGACTTGTAGACGCCAATTTATTTGTTCGCATTAATCAATTATAAACAAAAAACATTAAACAAAATTATAGTATAAATTATCATTCAAAATAACCTTTTAAGGCAATGAATACTGTTTGAATAAAACGCATAATTTTAAAATAAAAATATGCGTTATCAATATGTAAAAATAAATACAACGCAAAGGAGGAAAAATGACTTTCAAAAGAAAAATTTTATTAGGTACGGCAGTAACTTTTTGCTCTTTAGCTCTAAGCGTGCCTATGACATTTGCGGCTTGTCCTGTTAGCAGTGATTGCGGATGCAATAAAACATCTGAAATTATTACTCCCGATACTGCAACTTGTTCAAAATGTAAACAAGCAGATTGCAAATGCAAGAAAAAACATAAAAAATGTGACCCTTGTAAACAAGCAAAGAAAAACCGCGATTGCGACCCTTGTAAGCAGGCAAAGAAAAATGACTGCGGATGCACAACAGGGGCAGCAGCACCTTGTGTTGAATGCGGTCCTATGAACCAACAAACTTATGCTTACCCGAACGCAATTTATTCAAATACTAATTCTTCTCAAGTTGGCGAAAATAACAACGCTACGATAAACGATAATTTATTAGCTCCTTGCTACAGAGGTGTTCCTGTTGAATGCGGATGCCCTACAGGAATGGCAGCACCTGTTATCAATCAGGCTGATATGCCCAAATACGAATGCGGCAACGGCCCCAGGGTAACTTCAACAACTCATACTCATATTATCAAAGTTACAAAAGAACCTTTTGAAGCACTAGGCTTCACAGGAGCTGCTGCAAGCGTTAATTCTCAGCAATACCCCGATGTTTTCGATTCTTACTGGGCAAGCTGTGATATTAACCGCTTAACTGAACAATGCGTTCTAGAGGGTTATCCTGACGGCATGTTCAAACCAAACAGAAGCGTATCTCGTGCCGAGATGGCAACAATGGTTGTTAAAGGTTACAACTTAGGCGTTACAAGCGATTGTGAACAATTAACATTCAAAGACGTACCAAAAAGCCACTGGGCTCATGATTTCATCTCAAAAGGTGTTAGCGAAAACATGATTGCAGGAAAAACAGCAGATAGATTCTTCCCGAACGAAAACATAACAAGAGCAGAAGCTTTAACAATTATGTCTAAAGGCATCAATTGTCCAATGGATGAAAACAAAGCCAATGAAATCTTGTCTCAATATAAAGACGGAGCAACTGTACCTTGCTGGGCAAGAGAATGTGTTGCAAAAGCTATTGAAAACGGTGCTTTGAAAAACGAAAGAAACCAAGACTTTATTCGTCCTAACGATAAAACAACTCGTGCTGAAGCAAGCTCAATGCTTCAAGGCGTAAGAGTTGCAGGCGGATATGACAAGAGCACAAAAACCTGCGCTCAAGACCTTGGCGGAAAAACTTTCATTGAAAAAGAAGCAAAAGTAGAAATCCCAACACTTCAATTAACAATGAACGATATAGTTAATGCAAAACACGTTAATGTTGGCGAACAATTCGCAGCAACAACAACAAATGAAATCACCGTTAACGGCGTTGTATTCCCTTGCGGTTCAACTGTCCGCGGTAAAGTTGTTGAAGTTACAAGACCATCTAAAGGATGCCCCGGAGCATTAAGATTATCATTCAATGAAATCATTAACTGCGACGGCTGCAAGGCAACTCTTCCAAGACAAATCCTAAGCGCACAAGTTCAAAGACAAAAAGAAATCAACCCTGTTTTAAGATTTGTTCAACTTCCATTCACCTGGGCAGGTACTCTAATCGGTACAGCAGGTAGAACAGTCGGCGGTGCTGCAATTGGTATTTCAAACGCTGCTGAAAGCTTCTTAGACCAAACAGGCGTTGGTACATCCGAATTACTCGGTGCTAAATTCAAAGCAGCAGGAAGAAGCTATCAAGACGCTATCAAAACCGCTTTCAAAGCTCCTGTTGACTTAACAAGAACAGCATTATCAGGTACAATGGGCTTATTACAAACAACAGGCGATGAATTCGCTTACCTACTTGATGGTTCAGGTATGCCGATTGCTAAAGTTAACCCGAAAGAACAAATCACCGTTGCTTTCGGACAATAATAAAAAAACCAGCACAATGATTTATACGGTTTTTTTAAGGCTATGGATGTTTTCCATAGCCTTTTTTAATTTTTTCACAACTTTTATTTCTTCCTGATAAAATCCAAAACCGCATTGATAAAAGTCAAAGGATGAGTGGGACAGCCGGGGATATAAAGATCGATTTTATGTTTTGCCAAAAATTCACGATTCAACTCCATCGAATCCTTGAAAATACCGCCCGATAACGCACAAGTTCCGCAAAGAATAACAACTTTCGGGTCAGGCGTTGAATTATAACAATCCTCTAAAGCATAAGCCATGTTTTTTGTTATCGGCCCTGTTATTACAATCCCATCGGCATGACGGGGTGATGCTACAAAATCAATTCCATATCTTCCCATGTCAAAATTAGCATTAGAGCAAGCATTAAGCTCCATTTCACAGCCATTACAGCCGCCTGCTGAAACTTGTCTGAATTTTATAGAACGATTGAAGATTGAATAAATTTCTTTTCTTATATCAATCGCGCGCTCGTAATATCTTTCAGGAGTGATTTCTTCTGTTATTATCAATTTATCTCTGTTATCAACCCCGAGTTTGTAAAAATTTGAAAAT
>CAPYQR010000064.1 GCA_948742005.1 uncultured bacterium | reverse complement strand
AAGCGCTTGTTGCAGGCACGCTTGCAAGTTATATTTCTGCTGCAATGGCAGGGATTTTGTTGTAGTTAAGGTGGATTAATGAGGGGAATTATTTCAAAAACAATAGAAATTAAAGCTTCAAAAATGCCGCCTTGTGTGGATTTTATTGAACAAGAAATAAAAGCGCAAACCGATAGAAAAAATATCGTCCGATGGGCAATTGTTGATGTTGATGGTGATGTTTTGAAAATTTGTGCTTCTGTTTATTGATTTTTGTTTATTTTAATTTTTTTGCTGATTTAATTATGTTTTCATAAACTTCTAATCTTAAATCAAAATCGGTTTTGCCTTTAATGTTTAACAAGCTTTTTTCTGCTTCAAGAGCATTTTTGTAGGCTTCTTTTTCTTCGTCTGCTTTAGAAATTACAAAATCAAGAACGAAGTTTTTATCAAAATTGCCAAGTTTGCTTGCATTGTTTAAAATATCGTTAATTAATTTTGTTATTAAAATTTCAGGTTTAAGATTGAAATTTTGAATAAAGATTTTTTCAAGATTTTTTGAAGCAGGAATATTCTTTGGCAAAGAGCCTATCTTTTCTAATTTGGCTAATTTTTTTCAACAGCATTAAAAACTTGTTGTGCCATTTTGATTGTGTTGAGTGTTTTTTGAATATTTTGAGCATTTTTAATGTAATTTGACATTAATTCTTCATGTTCATTTCCTTTTGAATAATCAGAATTGAAAACATGTGTTGCTTCGTGAAGAATTCTGTCTATTAACAACACTTTTTCATCATAAGAATTGTTTGGCGGGAATACCATATATACGGTTTGGGGGAATTTTTCAAGCTGCAATTTTCCATCTTTTCCCATGATGAAGCCTATTTTTTGTTCTGTATAGCCTGCTGTTGCTTCGTGTGCGTTTGTGGTTTTTGGTAAGGATGAAAAATCTTTAAAAGAAGTTTTTGGGGAATACTTTTGAAATATTTTTTCAATTTCTTTTGCTTGGCAGTTGTCGTTTTGAAGAATATATGAAATCAAATCGTTTTTAAACGGTTCATAATTTTTATCAATATTTCTGGATGTAAAATTTATACTTTTGATAAAAACATCATTTTTTGATTTTAAGATTGAATTTTGTTGCTGATGATTATATTTTCTGTCTGCAAGTTTAATATTGTTTAATTTTAATGAAGAAATTGGAGATATGTTCATTTTGACCCCTTGGATTTTAGTAGTTACATTATTTTAAAAATCAAAAATAGTATTTTTTGCGCAAAAAATTAATTTTAAAGGCTTCATCTTTTGATACGATAGACAAAATAATGCTAAAATAGTATTATGGTTAATTATAGGAGCGAATTTTTTATTTAATAATGGAAAATAAGGAGTTTATTGAAGAAAATAATACGGAAGAGAAAATGGTTCTTTCTGATGAATTTAGAAAGAATTGCAAACTCTACAATTTCCGTCGTCCTGATAAATTTTCAAAGGAACATTTAAAAGCTCTTCAAGATATACATCGTGATTTTGTCCGTCATCTGGCACAGATTTTAACTGCTTATTTGAGAATGGAAGTTGAAATTGATGTAATTTCGGTTGACCAGTTGACTTATGAGGAATACATCTGTTCAATGCCCAATCATATTCAGAATATGATTTTTAAACTAAATCCTTTATCGGGTGAAGTTTCGCTTGGGATGAGCCCTGAAATTTTGGCGGTAATTTTAGACAGGATGTTAGGCGGAGCAGGCATTGTTAACGACCACAGCAAGGAATTGACCCAAATTGAGGAACTTTTAACAACAAAATTTACAGAAAAAATAATTAAAATTCTTGAAGAAGCATGGAGTGCGATTTTGCCTGTTAAATCAGAATTTGTTACCCTTGCAAACGGTTATCATTCAGTTCCGATTACAACAAACGGCGAAATTGTTACTTTGATTTCTTTTGAAGTCCGCCTCGGACAGAAGAATTTCGGGTTAATGAATCTTTGTTTTCCGTATCCGGTTTTAGAAACCGTGCTTCCAAAATTAACCCCTCAATATATTTACCAACATGCAAGCGTTGCTTCAAATGAAATCGGAAGAAATGAAACATTGGAAAAAATCAAAGGTGCAAAGCTTGATTTTCAGGTTTTGCTTGGCAAAACAAAGCTTGAAGTTAATGATGTTTTGGATTTGAAAATTAATGATGTTATAAAATTAGACCAAAAATTAAACGAAGAACTTCTAGGCTGCATAAATAAAAAGAAGAAGTTTTTTGTGATTCCGGGGGTAATTAAGAATAATATGTGTGTTAAAATTATGAAACAATATGAAGCCAAGGAGTAATATTGGAGAACGAATCAAAAGATATTGAAGTAAGTATGGAAAATTCTGCGCAAGAAAACGATGTTGTTCAAGAAATTGAAGATTCGCAGGATGAACCTAAGAATCTTGATATTTCAACTTTAGAAAATATTGAAAGACCCAAAAAACAACAAAGTTCTAAAACTTATAATCTTTTGCTTGATGTCGAGCTTGAGTTATCTGCAATTTTGGGCGAAACGGAACTTCCTTTGAAAAATGTTTTGGATTTAACCAAAGGTTCAATTATTGAATTAACAAATAAAACAACACAACCTGTCAAGCTTCTTGCAAACGGTTGTGAAATTGCGCGTGGTGAAGTTGTAATTGTTGAAGATAATTTTGGGCTTAGAATCACAAATGTTTGCGAAAATAATATAATTTAAAGGCAAGATATAAATGGATAATGAAAATGTATCGGTAAATATAGAAATTGTTAAGGAATTGTTTGATATGGCGCATATCAAACATCCTGAAAATTACGCAGATGAAGCATTATTAGAATGTGTTTTTAAATTAAAATCAATAATAAATCCTAATAATGTCTCTGAAAATTTAAATTTTGAAATATCCGAACGCGATACAAACAACATCCTTGTTGTTGATGATATTGGGATTGTTACTTATCAATTGAAAATATTGTTAAAAAATCTCGGGTATAATGTTCTTGTTTCAAAAGATATTTTTGGCGCACTTAATTTTTTTGTAAATAATAAATTCGACTACATTATCATGGATTTGTTTGTTTCAACCGAACAAGAAGGGTATACTTTGCTTCATGAAACAAAGAAAATGATTTCAAAAAATAATCTCTCGACAAAAATAATTGTTATTACTGCTTCATCTAAAGCTGAAAACAAGGTAAAATGTTTAAATGGCGGAGCTGATATTTATCTTAAAAAAGATTCGGGCTGGCAGGATAAATTAATCCAAATAATAGAAAATCAATCCATGGGGATTAATGTAAGCGAAGAAATTGACAATTAATAAATAAGAACGTATTTAAAAATGTTAAGAAATTTATACAAAATTTAACAAAAATTGTTTTGAAGTTGGTTATATAAATTTTTTGATATTATAATTATAGTATGGTACAAAATAGCACAACTAATAAAAAAATTGCTCTTTATCCGGGCAGTTTTGACCCCATTACTAACGGACATCTGGACGTTTTGGAGCGTGCAAGCAGGATGTTTGATGAGGTTGTTATTGCTGTTTTGAATCATCCTTCAAAAAAACCGTTTTTATCTGTAGGAGAACGCGTTAATTTGATAAAAGAAGTTATTAAGGATTTTCAAAATGTCCGTGTTGATTCTTTTGACGGGTTGACGGTAGAATATGCAAGAAAAATCGGTGCAAAATTTTTAATAAGAGGACTTAGAACAATTACTGATTTTGAATATGAAGTTCAGCTTTGTCAAACAAATCAAGTAATTGCACATGAAATCGATACTGTTTTTTTATCAACAAGACCCGAGCATAACTTTATTTCATCAAGTATTGTAAGGGAACTATCAACTCATAATACGGATATTTCTAAATTTGTCCCCAAAAATGTTGTAGAATATCTTAAAAAATCACAGGAAAGGTTATAAGACAAAATGGCAGAATCTATAGATAAAATGTTTGATTTAATCAACGATTTAAGTACATTGTGCGATGACGGTATTCCGATATTCCCAGGTCGTATGATTGTTAATACCAGAGAACTTTATAAAATCGTTAATGCTTTTCCTAATGCGGTTTCGGATGAAATTAACGATGCGAGAATTATTTTAAAGAAAAAAGATGAAATTTTGCAAGAAGCTAAGCTTAGAGCTGAGCGCATTATTCAAGATGCCGAAAATGAAAGATATAAGCTTTTAAACGAGTCAAGTTTAAATAAAGCAATGGAAGAACATGCTGAAAAATTCAGACAAAGCGTTTTTGAAGAATGTCAGCAGATTAAAATGCAAGCTTTTAACGAAGCGCAAGAATTAAGGTTGAGCGCAAAAAGTGATTCAATAAGAATGAAAGAAGAATCGCAAGAATATGCGCAGCAGCTTTTAAATAATTTAGAACAAGATTTAAACAGATTATATCAAGTTGTTATGAATGGACAACAAAGATTGCAGGAAATGAAATCCGCAGATTCCGTGCAGCAAATGAATGATGCGCAATAAACGTCTTTTCTAGATTATCTCAGGATGATTTGAGTTAGAGAGAATAATTTCTTGATATTCGTTTTTATTAAAATCAATCCCCCAGCTTTTGTGGTTTAGGGATTTGTATTTTGGTTTTTTCTTTGATTGCTTGGTTTTTTGCGGGTTTTTGTCTTTTTGGAATTCGTTTTTCATTTTTTTACATCAAAACTTCTTTTGTCATTTTTAATTTTGTTGCTCTTATGACCATTTTTGAATCGTCAATTTTTACAATGAAATTAGCGCCTTTGTCGTCTTTATCTGACAGGCGGAATTTAATGTCGTAGTTGTTAAGTTTTTCGCGTTTGAAATTATGAAGTGCAAAAACATCATCAAAAATATAGCCCATAAGATTTATGTTGTTGTTATACAAAACACACATAAAACCCCTCTGGGGAGCTATTTCTACGCTTGAGAGGACTTTTGGACGTTCTTGCTGTATTTTTTGTTCTTCTTTTTCTTGTTTTTCGCTGTTTTTAATTGTTTGTGCTTCTTTGACAAGAATTTCAAAGCTTTCTTCTTTGTTCTCGGGTTCTTGTTGTGTTTGTGTTTCTTTTGATTCTAAAGCATCTTTGATTTCTTTGCGTTCTTCTTCTTTGTATTTAGCAGGCGGTTCAATTTCAATTGAGCTGTCTTCTTTTAAGATTTTTTGGATGATTTCATATTCGTTGCTTGAATCATAAGCATAGTTTTTATCAGGTTCAAAGGATGATAATTCAAAGTTTTTGTTTGAATTATCTGCTTGAAGCCTTGTTTGTTTAACATTTTCATCAAATACAAAAAACTCTGCTTTTTGAGGCTCTTCGTTTGTTTGATTTTCTTTTTTTATTTCCGCATCTTCCAGTAATTCTTCTCTTTTTCTTATTTTAACAGGTGCGGATTGTTTTTTTGTTAAAAGGAATAATATTAGTAAAAACGCAGTTAAGAATGAACCCAAAATTAGCGCAAAATCTACAAAGTTTAAGCCTTTGGAATCAAGCTTTGCGGCTAAAGCGGTTTTGATTTTTTCAAGATAAACAGGTATTTTTTTGATATTTCGTTTGAATTTATTAAGGCTGTTTTCGAATTTTATTTTTAATTTTTTATCATTATTTATGCTGCTATTTTCTAAGTTTTCATTGCTTGATTCAACGCTGTTTAATTCTTCGTTAATTTTATTATCAATATTTTCCTCTTGTATAACGGGTTTTTGTTTTACTGTATCAAGCTTGGGCGCGGGTTTTGAAATTTGTTTTTCTTCCCCTTGTTTTACTGCAAAATTTAAACTTTCAGAGCTCAAAGGAAGCGGAGCTGTTTTTGTTTCGGGTTTTGCAGCCGCAGTTGTTTTTGTTGGGATAACTGCAAGTTTTTGAGTGTTTTGACGGGGCTTTTGTAAGGGTGTAATTTTTTGTTTAGGTGCAGTTTTTTGTGTGTTGGATTTTGAATTGTTTTGAGATGGTTTTGGGGGAAGTAGTGCTTGTTTTGTGTTTTGGGTTTTTTGCGTTTGTGTGCTTTGCGGTTGTGCGAGGGTTATTTTTTTAGAATCTTGAGAAGAATCTGAATTTTTTTTTTGAGAATTTTGTGCGGTTTGTTCGCTTAAAGCGCTTTTTTGCGCTTCTTTTGATGCTGTTTCTTTGGCAAGGCTGATGTTTTGAAGTGCTTGATTTGCTTGTGAGGGGTTATTTACTTGCGCGGTGATTGTTTGTTTTGGGGTTGAACTTTGGCTTAATTGTTTAACGTCAAGTTCAAAATTAATTGGTTTTGTAGTGTTAATGTTGATTTTGGTGTATCCGCTTGCGTTATCTTGTCCTGCGTAAGGATGCAGGCTGATGCTTACGTTTCTGATGTCGCCTGAGGGGGCGCTTGTTTTGATTGCGGAATTTTTTGTTTCAGGCAAAAGGATATAATAGCTGTAGTCGCTTTTTTTGATGACTTTAACGGGTTCTTGATATCTTTTTTGGGTGTATAAATTAATGCTGTAATCGCCCGAAGTCTTTTTTAAAAGTTCAACCTTTAATAATGAATTTTTATATGCATCTGCTCCAAATACAGTATTAAAACCAAGAGTTAATGATAAAAGCAAAGTTGAAATAAATATTTTTTTACAGCCTTTGTTCACTTTTGCTATCCTTTTTGTTGTGTTCTATAATAATCAATATTATAATATAAATATAACAGTTTTTTAAAAAAAAATGGACAAAATGAAACAAAACAATACAAATTCTTTTAAATCGGGCGTTGTTGCACTTGTTGCGCGTCCAAATGCAGGTAAATCAACTCTTTTAAATCAAATTTTAGGTCAGAAGATTTCTATTGCAACCCCTTTGAAACAAACAACAAGAAAAAATTTAAAAGGAATCTATACTGATTCAAATTCGCAGATTATTTTAATTGATACACCGGGAATTCACAAACCCTTAAATGAATTAGGCAAATATTTATCTTCACAATCACAAGAAGCGCTGAGTGATGTTGATTTAATTTTATTTTTGATTGATGCAACAGAGCCTTGTGGTTTGGGAGACAAGTGGATTTGGAAAAATTATCTTGAAAATGCAAAAGCTCCTGTGGTTTTGGTTGCAAATAAGGTGGATTTAATCAAAGATATTGAAAAAAGAGATTTAAATTTTTATACTTATAAAAAAATGATTGAAAAAAATATAGATTCAATTAAAATCAGTGCAAAAACAGGAAGAAATGTTAATGATTTGCTTGATAAAATAAAATCTTATCTTCAAGAAGGGGAAAAGTTTTATGATAGCGATACAATCACAGATACAAATCTTAGAGAAATTGCAGGCGAAATCATAAGGGAAAAAATAATCCTGAATACAAAAGACGAAGTTCCGCACAGTGTTGCTGTTTTGATTGAGGAATATGTTGAAGAAGAAAAAATTGACAAGATTAAAGCAAAAATAATTGTTAATAATGAAAGCCAAAAAGGGATTTTAATCGGCAAAGCAGGTTCAATGCTTAAAAAAATCGGAACAAGCGCCAGACTTGAGCTTGAAAAAACAGTTGATAAAAAAGTTTTTCTTGAGCTTTTTGTACGGGTTGAGAAAAATTGGCTTAAAGACAAGAATAAAATCAAAAGTTTTGGTTTTGAATAAATTTTAACTTAAATTAAATTTAATAAATGATTCCCGAAGCATTAAGCCCGAAAACAAAAGCATCCTCGCCATATTTATTTGGACCTTCTATTCCGTTTGCATCTAAATATAATCTTCCCCAGCATTTTCCCGTTCCCGTTACTTCTTCGTTGGGATTAACACGGTAATAATTCGGACAATCTGCAAGTGCGCCTGTTTCAGGATTTGAAATTACTTCAATTCCGATATGCATATTTTCTGAAATTCTAGCACCTTTGATTGTTTTATTGTCTTCCCCTGTACAGTATGTTTCGGAAAATGCTTTTGTATGACTGCAAAAATCAGCCCCTTTGTTTTCCATTTTTAAATAATTGCTATATAAATTTAAAACATCTTCAGACGTTGCAAGAACGGATGGTGCTGAATAAAGCGAAAATTCCATATCTCCCATGATATTTGTTGCAAATTCGCCTGTTGGACATTTATTTGTTTCAATTTCTCTTATTTTAATTGATGCACTTTGAAACTCTTCAACAACTTTATAAGCGCTTGCTTGAAATTGTTTTGTTTTAAAGTTGTTGCTTGTCAGGTTTCTTAAAGCGATTACCGATAAAAATCCGATTATTGTTAAAACTATTAAAATTTCAACCAGAGTAAACGCAAATAATTTATTAATTTTCATACTTTAACTTTCGTAAATACTAATTTTTATTATCCTTATCAAATTATAAATTTTAAATAAAAATTAAGCAACAATTTTGGAACAAATTTAAAAAATATACGTCTAATTAAGTATAAATGCCGTATTTGCTACTAGGCTCTTGTGGAGAGACAAGAGCTTTTTTTATTTTATTATTATGATAAAATAAATTTTATGAACAAAGAATTTAGACAAGAATTTTCAATTAAATCAATCCCGACAGATGATGTTTT
>CAPYQR010000063.1:3950-8559 GCA_948742005.1 uncultured bacterium | reverse complement strand
CGATTATATAGCTGTTGTTAATTCTTCTAATTTAATCTGCATCAGTATTTTGCTTGTCCGTCAAGGTCGGTTAATTAACAAAAAAGATTTTTCTTTTACTCAAAGTTTATCTGAAGAATCAAGCGGAAGTGAAATCATCGAAAGCGCACTCAGGGAATATTACATCATGTTAAATGATGAAGAGCTGCCCGAAAAGATAATTTTAGAGGATTTGTTTGATGAAATCGAAGTCTATCAAAAATGGCTTTCTTTAAGATTAAACAAGAAAAACAAAGAAGTCAAAATCGCAACCGCGAAAAATAAAACAGATAAAGAACTTTTATCTTTAGCGCAAAAAAATGCGAAATATAATCTTGAACAGTTAAAATTGAAAGAATTAACAAATATCCAAAACGATTATAATGAAGTCGGCTCATATATCCAAGAAAAATTAAAATTAACTAAATTTCCACATACAATTGAATGTTATGATATTTCACACATTCAAGGGACAAATACAGTAGCTTCGGGCGTTTATTTTGAAAACGGCATGCCAAAGAAATCGCAATATCGAAGATATAAATTAAGAACAATTGAAAAAGGCGAAGTTGATGATTTTAAATCAATGCGCGAAATTTTATCGCGAAGATTTAAAAGAATTAAAGACGGTAAAATTGAAACGCCTGATTTAATAATAATAGACGGTGGAAAAGGACAGTTGTCTTCAGTTGTTCAAATTATGAAAGAATTTGATTTGAAATTAAATATTGTTTCTTTGGCAAAACGTGAAGAAGAGGTTTTTTTGCCGGGCAATTCAAAACCTGTGATTTTTCCTCTAAATTCTCCTGCGCTCCATCTTTTTCAGCGGATTCGCGATGAAGCGCACAGGTTTGCGATTACTTTTCATAGGAAATTAAGAAGCAAATCAATGCTGGAGTGAGAGTTTTTCCTTGTAAAATAAGCCTTAATAATAGCCAAAATAATCTTGACTATAATTATTTATTTAATACAATTAATATATCAAGATTATATCTCAAGGCGACATGGCCAAGTGGTAAGGCAGGAGCCTGCAAAGCTCTTACCCCCGGTTCGAATCCGGGTGTCGCCTTTTTTAATTTTTAATTTAACTACCAAACAACTTTTTCAATAATTTCAATTTCATATCCATCTTCATCAAGCATAAAAGCAATATTTGAACCTTTGCCTGTTATATCAAAAGGATTTTTGGAAAAATCATATCCATATGCCTTAATTTTTTTGGAAAATTCATCCATTGTTTCATCTATCACAAATCCCAGATGAATTGTACTTTTGTTTTCATGGCGTATGGATAATTTTTCATCTTCCATTAATTCAAGCTGAAAACCGTTGTCATTAGCCAAAAAGCAAAGTTTTGTTTTGCCGATTTCTTTTTGATTGACAATTTTCATATCCATTATTCTTGTATAAAAATCAATCGCTTTATTGATATTTTTTGTTTTAATCATTGTGTGTGTAAAATTCATTTTTCCTCCTGTTTAATTAAAATAGCATAAACATAAATATTTTAATTTTGGAAATTTTTTCTTTTTTATTGTTTTTATATATATAATTGGTTTAATGAAAAAGGACTTACATGGGCAATATCTCTCCAATTTTGGCAGCAAGATTAAACAATACTCAAAATAATATAAGTGCAGATACTCAGGTTAAACAAAACGTATCATTACCAAGTGAGCCTCAGCAAGATAAATTTGTTAATTCAAATGCAAAAACTATTGGAATTACAGCAGGCGGCTTTACTTTTGGCGGAATTATCGGAGCGCTAAAGGAAAAATTTGCACCAAAAGCAATTCCTTTAGAGATTATCAAAGAACATAGTAAAGATGAAACTGTGCTGCATTTGGAAGCTGTTTCTCAAGTTAAAAATGATGCCGGCACTATGCTTAAAAATTGTGTAAGTAAAATGCTGGATAACTTAGAATTAACAAAAGAAGAAACAGATTTTGTTAATGAACTTGGTCTTATAACTCCTCAGGATATAAAATTTTTTCCAAAACTTGGAGATTGGGCAAAAGAGCACATTCTTGATACAAAAACAGACATGGAAATTCCGTTAATTGACAATATCATGCCTGCACCTAACTTCTTAACCGTAAGTGACAATTTAAAGAAAGAAATAAAAGAAAGATGGCTTGATGCTTTTAATGGCAGTGGCAAGTATAATGATAATAATGAGTTTCTTGATTATATAAGTTCAAGATTTTTCAGCAATCGAAAATTTGCTTTGTTGAAAAATGGTCACAGTGAAAAATACGTACCTTTCAATATTAGTAGGGAAACGCTTCCCGAAAGTGCTGTTTTGTCTGATGAAATTTTTAGTTTAAAGGAAATTTTTAATCGCACAATAGCGGATAAAGATAATAAATTTGGCTATGATAAGTTAATATATATTGAAACTGATGACTTAAATATAACTGTTGCCGAATACATCAAAAAACGCGCTGATATTCTAATGGAACGTTTAAAAAATGTATTAGAAAAAGAAAAAAACGCTGCAATTAACGGATTTTGCAGCAAGCAAATGCTTAAATCAATTGGAATCGGTGCAGCTGTTGTCGGCGGATTGAGTTTGTGTGCATCTTTAATTTATAGCAAAGTCAAACAACACAAAAATTCTGATTCTAATTAATTCAAGGTTATAAAACTTTCAGCTTGTATTATTATGCTATAATTTTATCAAAAAGGTATGAACAATGAATATTTTAATTACAGGCGGAGCGGGTTTTATCGGGTCTAATCTGGCAGATAAACTGCTTGAATTTAAATTTAATAATAATGAGGAGAATAAAATTATTGTTGTAGATAATTTTAGTAATTATTATCCTGTTGAACAAAAAAGACAAAATGTTGCTCATAATCTTAATAAATTAAATTATGAATTATTTGAAAATGATATCTGTGACGATGTTTTTTTGGAAGAGTTGTTTTCAAAAAACGAAATTGATATTGTTATTCATCTTGCAGGGTGTGCAGGTGTGCGCCCATCGATTGAAGAACCTTTAAAATACGTCAAAACAAACATTGAAGCAACGGTTAATATTTTAGAAAAAATGAAAAAATATAATGTTAAAAAAATTGTCTTTGCTTCATCTTCTTCGGTTTATGGCAATTGCGAAGATGAAAAATTCTCTGAATCTATTAAAACTCAAAATCAAATTTCACCCTATGCGGTTACAAAATCTGCTTGTGAACAATTTTTATACACTTATTCTTATCTGTATAAAATTAATGCTGTCGCGCTAAGGTTTTTTACGGTTTTTGGCCCGCGTCAGCGGCCTGATTTAGCTATATGTAAGTTTATTGATTTAATAAAGCAAAATAAACCTATTCCTGTTTTTGGTGACGGGTCAACAATGCGTGATTATACTTATATTGACGACATTATCGATGGGATAATTAAGGCTGTTTCGTTTATTGATTCAACCGACTCTAAACGGGATTTTGTTTATGAAATCTTTAATTTTGGAGCGGCAAATCCAATTACTTTAAACGAAATGATTAAAACAATTGAAAAAGAATTAAACAAACGCGCAATTGTTGAATATTTGCCAATGCAAAAAGGCGATGTCTTTAAAACTTCAAGCGATATTTCCCATGCGCAAAAACTTCTGGGATATTTTCCAAAAACAACTTTTAGCGAGGGGATAAGAAAATTTATTCAATGGAAAAATAATCAGCACCAATAAAAAAAATGCCCCTGTTTTGTAAGGGCATAAATTTGCTTTATATCTAAATTAATGGTGAATTGTAAACTTTTTATTTAACAAATTATTGTTTTGTTAACATTTCTTTTATGCCGTCAATTGAAGATAGAATTCCTGTTGCTTCGTACGGCATATAAACAACTTTGTTATTTTGACCGCGGCTGATATCTTTTAATGATTCAAGATATTTCATCGCGATTAAATATTTGTCAGGCTGACCTTGATTTTGGAAAGCTTCTGTTATTCGCTCAATTGCTTGTTTTTCGGCATCAGCTTCAATTAATCTTGCACGTGCAGCACCTTCAGCTTTTAGGACTTCTGCTTGTTTTGCACCCTCTGCTTTATTGATTTGAGCTTCTTTTTCACCCTCTGCTTTTAAAATAGCAGATTTTTTAAGCCCCTCTGCTTCTAAGATTGCAGCACGGCGGTCACGTTCAGCTTTCATTTGTTTTTCCATTGCTGTTTGAATATCCACCGGCGGAATAATATCTTGTAATTCAACACGGTTGACCTTAACACCCCATTTGTTTGTTGCTTCGTCTAAAATAGAGCGGAGCTCAACGTTAATTTTGTCCCTTGAAACCAATGTTTCATCTAAATCCAATTGACCGACAAGGTTTCTTAATGTTGTTTGGGTTAATTTTTCAATCGCTTCGGGTAGATTTTGAATCTCATAAACCGCTGATTTTGCATCAACTATTTGGAAATATAATAATGCATTAATTGAAATAGAAACATTATCTTTTGTGATTACTGTTTGGCGGGGAAAATCATAAACAGATTCTCTTAAATCAATTTTTGTTTTTTCTTTAATATATGAATATGAATGCCCGTCAAGCCCTTTTTGCGTAACTTTCCAGGCAACGCCTCTGGGGGCTTCTATA
>CAPYQR010000063.1:906-3940 GCA_948742005.1 uncultured bacterium | reverse complement strand
ATTTAAACCTGATTCAAGCGTTCTTGAATATTTACCCAAATTTTCAATTATGACAACTTCTGCTTGTTGAACAATTATGACGCCTTTTGCGACAAACATTATTGTTAAAACTAACAATAAAATTAAAAATATACTCATTTTTCCTCCCCTTGATATTTTAGTGTTTGATTTTAATTTTCTTTTTTTTCAACATAAGCAATAAGCCCGTCGAGTTTTTTGATTATAACTTTTTCGCCATTTTCAATCAATTCGCCATTCAGACTTCTTGCCTGCCAGCGCTCGTCGTAAATTGTAATTGCTCCGTTTTCCGAATCTGTTTTTTCGGTAATTGTTGCAGTCTTTCCAATATATGTTGAATTAACGCCTGTTTCTTTGTCTTTTCCTTTTGTGGCTTTTAAATTCATTAATATTGGTTTCAACAGATATAAAGAAGCAAGCGATAATGCGGCAAAAATAGTAATTAAGATAGGAATACTGTGTATTTTAAGTGAAAGCGCGGCACAGATAACGCTTGCAAAAGCAAAATTAATAAAAAACATAGAAGGTACTACAATTTCTAAAATTAAGAAAATTATACCGATACCCAGAATTGCTTCCCACATATAAAATTGCTCCTTAAAGCTATATTATCATAGTTTTAGTGTTTTTGCAAGGTAACTTTTTGCAGTAATTCTATGTTTTTTATTAATTTTGCTTTTTTATATTATGATTTTTTTCTTTTTTCTCTTTCTTCTTTGACTTGCTGCGCTAAATCATTAGCGTAATCTTCAGAAGCCTGGATTAAAACATCAGTCAATAAAACGCCTAATTCATTTTGGGCTTGTTTTTTTAAGGATTCTTTGTTTCCGTTTTCATCATAAGTTGTGTATGAACATGGTAAGCCATCTTCGCCGAATTTGGTTGAACTTCTTAGGATTCCTTTTGTATAAACTTGTGTTTCATCAATTTTTCCGTCAGAATCATTATCAAAATAAAGATTAATATCTTCTTTATTTTTCTTTAATGAAATTTCATAATTTCCATCGTTATTTTTATCATATTCAAAAGATTTAATTTTATCATCTTCAAGCATTTTTGAAAAATCAACACCTGAAAATAAGCCTGAGTATTTTCCTATATCCTCGACATTGATTTTTACGCTGGAATTATCACCTATGGAATATTTTGTTTCAGAGCTGAAAATACTTTCTTTTTCAGATTTTCCTAAATATCTGCTTTGGCTGAATGCGTTTTTTAGTTCTCTGTTGTTTGCAATTAAGCTTTTTTCGTTAATTTTATTAACCATTTTTACTCTCCATATATTTCTTGTATATATAAAGTATATCTTTGAAGAAAAAATGCTTTAAATAATAAAAAATGTTAATATTTTTTAACAAATTTAAAATAATCTTATAAAAATTTCTACAATAAATCTACAATCACAACCCCGTCGCGCCCTTGGGTTTCATCACCGTAGCGGAATTTTGAAACATAAGGAGAGGATTTAAGGTAATCATTAACCGCGTTTTTCAGCGCACCTGTTCCGTAGCCATGGATAACGTTAATCTGGTTTAAACCGCGCAAAGATGCTTTATCAAGCTTTTCATCAAGATATTCAATAGCATCAAGTACCCGCATTCCTCTTAAATCAAGTGTTGATAACAATCCGTCATGATTATCAAATGTTACTTTTACTTTTTTGAGGTGCGGAGCAATTTTTTTATCTGTTGCGGCTAAATCTTTTAATTTGATTTTTGATTGAATATTTCCGATTCTAACCAAGACATTTCCTTTTTTATCAGGAAGTGAATCTAAAATCACGACTTGATTTAATTTTTTAATTAAAACATTTTGCCCGATTTTAAGAGAATTTTTGTCGATTTCTTTATATTTTTCGCTTAATTTATCATCATGTTCGCTAAAGCTTTCTCTGATTGCGTTTTCGATTTTGTTTAATCTGTCATAAGAGCGCATTGCAACTTTTAGAGATTTTTCTTTTCTTATTTCGTCAACAACCGTCTTGATTTCATCCCGTGCGTTATCAAGTTGGTTTTGGAATTTCTTTTTAAAATTATCAAGTGATTTTTTCTTGTTTTTCTTTAAATCGTTTAAATTTCCCTCTAATTCTTCTTTTGTTTTTTTGATGTTTTCAAGTTCGTTTTGTGCTTGTTGTTCTTTTTTTGTTAAATCTTGATTTGTTTTTTCGATTTTTATAAATAAATTATTTGTTTTTGAATCGCTGCTTTCCAGAATTTCCCTTGAACGTCTGATTATTTCAGGATTTAATCCTAAAGATGATGAAATATCAATCGCGTTAGAAGTCCCCGACATTCCGATTATTAAATTATATTTTGGTTTCAGTGTTTCTATGTCAAATAAAACAGTTGCGTTCTCAAAATAAGAATTTTCGTATTTCAGTGCTTTTAATTCTCCAAGATGTGTTGTGATAATTGAAGCACAGTTTTTTTGCGCGATAAATTCCAATATTGCACGCGCAATTGAAGCGCCCTCGGCAGGGTCAGTTCCGGAGCCCAATTCATCAAAAAGAATTAAAGAGTCGGAATTTTTATCGTTTTCAATCTTATCTAAAATATCTGCAATATTTTTAATATGTGCACTGTAAGTTGAAAAGCCCTGCTCTAAACTTTGTTCGGTTGCAATGTCGCAATAAATTTCTTTAAAAGGATAAATTTTGCCTCCGAGAGCAGGAATAAAAAGTCCTGCTTTTGCCATCAAAACAATAATTCCTGCTGTTTTCAAAGCCACTGTCTTTCCGCCTGTGTTAGAGCCTGTAATCAAAAGGCAGTTGTAGGTTTTTCCTAAGGTAAAATCGTTTTTAACTACTTCTTCTTTGACTTCTAAAAGCAAAGGATGCGCCATTTGTTGAATGTCAATAATTTTTTCATCCGTAATTTCTTCCCCAGAGGCTCCTCTATGATTAACGACAAAAGCATAGGCTCCCCCTAATTCCTGGTAATCCACATCCGCCGTGCCGCCCCCTGTCCATGCGTTCTGTTCGCTTCCCGGAAGCGTCTGGCTGCTTAAGCATTGGGAG
>CAPYQR010000063.1:0-896 GCA_948742005.1 uncultured bacterium | reverse complement strand
TCTTTAAATTTTGACGACAAATCGTTTAAAATTCTTTCAATTTCGGCTTTGATTTCAATATCGATTTGTTTTAGCTTATTTGAAAGCGGAACGAGGCTTGACGGTTCAATAAAATAAGTTAAATTGGTTGATGAAATATCATGAACAATTCCTTGAACCTTGTTTTTAGAACTTGCCTTAACTTGAAAAACAGGGCGCTCATCCCTTGTTGAAACAACGGTATCCTGGAGGTTTTCAACAAACGCGTGGTTTTGAAGAAGTGAATTTATTGCGTTTTTCAAGTTTTCTTTGTTGTCTTTGTAGGAATTTCTTAGAGATTTTAGCGTATTGGAGGCGTTATCTTTTAAATTGCACTCTGAATCAAAAATGTCAAAAATATTGTCTTCTAAATCTTTGTTGATATAAAAATTTTTGACAATTTCACTTAAATTTTTAGCACTTTCGCACTTTTGAATAAAATTTTTGCAAACACGGGCGTATCTTAAGTTTTTTGCCAGCTCAATTATTTCAAAACCACTGAAACGGTTTAATTTAAACACTTCTTCAATATTTAAAATTTCATCAACAGGCAAGTTTGATGATGAATCATCAATTATTTTTCTTGCTTCCAAAACCAAATTGAGTTCGTATTCAATTTGTGCTTTTGTGTTGAAAAATTCAATATTTAAACATTTTTCTTTTGCCAGAGCGGAAATTGCAAATTTTGAAAGGTTAACTAAAACCTTATCAAATTCAAGCGCGAAATGATGTTTGTTTAAAGAGGCAAATTTTTCCATAAATTGATTTTATCGCAAAAATGTGAAATTTTTAATATCATTAAATTGTTTCAATACCACCTAAAATTATTTTTAAATTTCAGCCCAATTTCCCTATAAAACTCAATCGATGTATAATAT
>CAPYQR010000062.1:6912-8579 GCA_948742005.1 uncultured bacterium | reverse complement strand
CTGAATTGCCTAGGGCTCTATCGCCCGCGATTTCGCTGTCTTCAAGTTGCAAGCTTGCATTAGCAATAATTAAATCAAACCTTAAGTCGGTTGAATTAATAAAGTCTTCAATATCAATTTGTAAAAAATCAATTTTGCTGTTAATTTTTTTAACAAATTTTTCGCAATCAACAACATCAAGCGCCAAATAAGATTCAAAATCAAAATTTTCATTTGCTTTATTTGTTAAAATTCCTGTGTAAGAACCAATTTCAAGAATATTTTTAAAGAAAGGTTTTTGCTTAGTTGTTTTGTTTTGTTGTATTAAAATTTCTTCAACCAGCTTTTGTGCCATTTTCTTTTGAATAAACGCATTTTCGTCATAGGTTGATAAACTTTTTTTAAAGTTTTTTTTAATTAAATTTTTATCTAACATTAAAAAAGCCCGATTAATTCTTCCCAGCAATTATAATTTTCAAAAGGATAATGCGCAGCCTCGATTATTTCCACTTCTGTTTCTTTTTGTAAATTCCAAAAATTAATCTGATTTTTTGTTGGGACTACTCTGTCTTTTTTGGAAATTATTGCTTTTGTGAAATTTAATTCATTTTTTAGATTAAAATTTTGAATTGCAATTAATTCGTCTTTTAAATCTTTAATTGATTTATCAATTTTTATTTTAGAATTTAAGTTTCTGCTTTCAAACATATTCTGAAGAAATTTATCGCAGCTTGATTCACTGAAACATTTAATCGTAACATCATAAATTTTTTTATTTATCCCGAAATTGTCATCAATAATTTTTTTTGTTCCGTTAATTGCAATTTTTTTATCGAAATCATCAAAATATTCTTTAAATAAATTAACCGCATAAACTCCCATAGACCAACAAACAAGGTCTTTTTGCGCATAGTTTTTAAAATTAAATGCAGAAAAATCAAAATTAATATCACGGTAATCATTAACCATCAAAATATCAAAATCATTTTTTTTATGTTTATTTTGATTGAAATGTTCAACAACGGATTCGTTCATTGCCCATCCGTTAAAGAAAACAATTAAATTTCTGCTTTTAAAATCCGTCTGTGTTTTATTTAGCCATTTGTAGTCCATGGTTTTTGTTTTCCTGCTTAAATTTATTAATTTTTTCAAACAATTCTTTAATTTCTTCAATTTCCATATCTGCCCCTAAGGATAAACGCAATCTTGAAGTTCCGATTGGAACAGTAGGAGGATTTATCGGCAAAACGAAATAACCCTCGTTTTGCAAAAATTGTGCTGTTTTTAAAGTAATTTCAGCATCATTTAAAACAACGGGAATAATTTGTGATGAGCTGATTGTGGGATAAATTTTATGAATTTTTTGAAAGAGTGAATTTAATTTTTCTTTTTTTGATTTCAAAAGGGTCATTTTTTCTTTTAATAAAAAATTGCTCCACATAACATTGATTGAGGGAATTGCCGTTGAAAAAATGAAGCTTGAAGCTTTGTTGATTAAGTAATCAATAATTGTTTTATCTGCCAGGCATACCGCTCCCATTGAAGCTAGTGACTTACCGAGGGTAAGTGTAATTATATCAATTTCGTTTAATAAATTTAATTCTTCGCAAATCCCGCATAAGTTTTCTCCGAAAACTCCAAAAGCATGAGCCTCGTCAATCATAAGCAGGCAGTTGTATTTCTTTTTT
>CAPYQR010000062.1:0-6902 GCA_948742005.1 uncultured bacterium | reverse complement strand
TTTTAATTCAACAAGTTTTTTTATATCGGCAATGTCACCATCCATTGAATAAACTGATTCTGAAACAATTACTGCTGTTTTAAAATTTGCTCTTTTTTCTTTTAATAATTTTTCAAGCGCATCATAATCTAAATGTGGATATCTGAAATGTTGAGCACAAGATAATTTCAGTCCCGAAACGATGCTTGCGTGGTTTAATTTGTCACAAAAAATACAGTCGTCTTTTGTAAATAATGTGCTTAAAACCCCCTGATTGCATTGATAGCCTGTGTTAAATAAAAGAGAGTGTTTATTGAAAAGATTTTTAAAAATATTTTCCAATTCGAAATAACAATTTGAATTCCCGCTTAAAAGTCTTGCAGATGCGGAAGAAAAGAGAAATTCGGCATTATTTTTGTATTTTTCAATAAATTCATATTTTAAATCTTCATCCGTACTTAAATTAAGATAGTCATTTGAAGATAAATTCAGCATTTTTTTATCATTTACAATGATATATTTTGATACTTTTTGTTTTATATTTTTAATTGTTCTAAAAGATGATTTTTCTTTTAAAATGTTTAATTCATCAATATATTTTTGCATATTTATCTGTTTTATTGTTTTTTGCTTTTGTCTGCAAGTTCGCTGTCTAACCTTAAAAAGACGGGAGTAATTTCTTCTTTTGAAATTAATTTTCCTGCTTTTATATTGTTAAAATTAATTTCATCATAAGGTTTTTCAATATCATATTTTAATTGTTTTGCCATTTTGTTCGCAATATTGGGGCAATATGGGTAAATTAAAGAAGAAATTACACACATTGTTTCTAAAACAACATATAATACAATTCCGCACTCACTCCATTTTTCTTCTTTAGCTAAAGCCCATGGAGCGTTATCGGTTACAAATTTATTTGTACAATCCACAAGCTCGACAATTTTTTGTGCGGCTTCTGAAATTTCAAAATAATCAAAATGATGTTTTACTTCTTCCAGTGTTTTTTTGGCTTTGTTGAATAATTCGTTTTCAACAATAAATTCAGTCTTTATTTCTCCGTCAAAATATTTAACAAGCATTGATAAAGTTCTGTTTAATAAATTTCCCATGGAATTTGCAAGATGAGCATTGACTTTTTCTTTGAAATCATCATCTGAATAGTTGCCGTCTTTTCCACAAGGTGCTGCTGTTGCCATATAATATCTGAATGCATCTGAAATTTCCAGATTGAAAGAATCCATAACGCTTTTTGGGCTTACTACGTTGCCTAATGATTTTGACATTTTTGTTTCGTCAATTGTTATCCAGCCATGCGCTAAAATGTGTTTTGGTAAGGGTAAATCAAGTGCCATTAAAATTGCCGGCCAATAAATCGCATGGAATTTTAATATATCTTTTCCAATAACCTGAACATCAGCAGGCCAATATTTTTTAAAGTTATCTTCAGTTTTATTTGATTCGCAAACATCGGGATTATACCCGAGTGCTGTTATATAATTAGATAAAGCATCAATCCAGACATAAATAACCTGTTCGTCATCATCTAAAACATCAATTCCCCAGCTTACGTTTGATTTTGCTCTTGAAACAGAGATGTCTTCAATATCTTCCAATTGGTTTAAAACCTCGTTTGCACGAAAAGAGGGGATTATAAAATTAGGATTTTCTTTTATGTGTTTGATTATTCTGTCTTTATATTTAGTTAATCTGAAAAAGTAGTTTTCTTCGGAAATTTTTTCGGGTTTTTTCTTGTGTGTAGGGCAATTTCCATCTTCATCCAAATCTTTTTCAGATAAAAAAGCCTCGCACCCGGGGCAATATAATCCTTCATAGGAGTGTTTATATATATCACCTTTTTCTACTAATTTTTTGAATATTTTTTGTACTGCTTTTTTGTGGATTTCATCAGTTGTTCTTATAAATTGGGAATAATTAATATTAAGAAGCTTCCAGCAGTCTTTAAACTTTTGAGAGTTCATATCACAGAATTCTTTTGGTGAAACATTAAGTTTTGCAGATGTTTTTTGGATTTTGATACCGTGTTCGTCACATCCTGTTAAAAAAAACGCGTTTTTTGTTCTTTTTTCAAAATGTCTAAAGATAACATCTGTTAAAATCTTTTCATAAGCATGCCCGATATGCGGTTCGCCGTTAACATAATCAATTGCTGTTGTTGTATAAAATTTTTCCATAATTTCTCATTCCGTTAATTATAAAAAAATTATACCACAAAACGAACATTAAATTTAAATTATTCTTTGTTTCCTGACCTCAAACCGCAATAAGTGTAAATGAACGGAAGAATTTTTTTTGCAAAACTGTTTAATTTTTGATATTGAGGAAAACCGATAACAACCGTTGCAACAACATCGTCAAAATTAGCAACAGAATCTTTGATGCTGTATTTGCGTTTTGGTTCGTTTTCTTTTTTGCCTAAATTAGTTATTTGCGTTGCAAGAAACGCTCCGCCTATCATTCCTGCGATTGAGCCTATTATTTTTGCGGGTTTATTATTTAATTTTTTGACATTGTTGCAAATCTCAATTGCTCCGCTGACCATTAGCATGGGTATTGTTGTGTTCATGATTTGAAAGCCTGCCTCGCGCCATTTTTTCTTTTTTTGTTCTTTTGTTGTGTCAATCGAGCTGAAAGCAACGGAAGAAACATTTGCAAGACCCGCCATTGAAAGCATTTCAACAACTTCTTTTAAAGTATTGTTTTTAATTTTTGCACTTTTGGTGAGCATCGGACCAAGACTTAACCCTGCAATAACCCCAATTGCAGATCCTGCAAGAGCTTTGAAATTTGTCTTAATTGCTCTTGCGCGCATTTGTTGGTATTTTTGCTGATAATAATTGTATGATTTAAAATTTTGAAAGTTTGTTTTCATATTTTACTCTGTTTCCATATAATATAAAACCTCAAAATTAAATATTTTGCCAGTCTTTTTATTATTTTTTAATTTAGCATACAACTTTAGTATAACAAATAGTAAACCTTTCTATAATTCAAACGGAGTAGAAAAAAATATAAAGTAGTAGAGTAATAAGGATTTAGATTGTAAGGAAGACAATAGAGGATTTGTTATGCCTTTATTTAGCAATCTTATAAGTTAATAAAGGAGTATTAAAAATGGCAGTTACTATTAACACAAATGTGGATTCTATTAAAATCCAAGGCATGTTGAACACAGCTACAAGCGGTTTATCTACCACAATGGAAAGAATGTCCAGCGGTTTAAAAATCAACCGTGCGGGAGATGACGCTGCAGGAACAGTTATTGCTGCAAAAATGGATGTTCAATTGGACGGCAACAAAGTTGCTCAAAACAACATTCAAAACGCAACAAACATGTTATCAACCGTTGAGGGCAACCTTGATGTTGTTCAAGACAACCTTTCAAGAATCCGCGATTTGACTCTGCAAGCAAAAAACAGCACTTATTCAACAGATGAAAAAGATGCAATTCAATCTGAAATTTCTGAACGTATTGCTGAAATCGACCGTATTTCAACATCTTCTAAATATTCAGGCTTGCATTTGTTTAATGCTGACGAAAAAGATGACCCGTTGAATCAGGGTGCATCTTTCCAAGTTGGAGCTGATGCGAGAGGAGATAATGTCATTGAACTTTCAAGCGATATCTTCAAATCAATTAAATTTTCAGCTTTAACAGGCATGCAAACAGTCGCTCAAGTTGGCGGCAGCGAAGGAACAAAAGCTGTTGACGGTGGATTTGATGTGTCAACTTTGGATAATGCTAATTTATCATTAGCAATTCAAAATCTTGATACAGCAATCAACTCAATCACAGCAAGAAAATCAACAATCGGTTCTGCTGAAAACCGTTTATCTTCTGCTTTAGACACACTAACGACACAATATGAAAACTTATCAAGCTCCAAAGCAGTAATTACAGATGCTGATATTGCATCAGAAGCATCAAGCTATACTCAAAACCAAATTCTTCAGCAAATCTCCGTTGCATTGCTTTCTCAAGCTAACCAAGCTCCTGCAATCGCAACAAGCTTAATATAGTATATTACAAGTATCTAACTGGTGATGGCAATACAAGCGGGTTAAACAAGTTTTAACCCCTTTTTTTATCCGGAAATGAGCAAAAAACATCTCCTTGAATTAATGACTTTCAAGGAGATGTTTTAAAATTTTTAAGATTAAAGTTATTTTGTTGTTAATTTATTAACAGCTTTTGTTAATCTTGATTTTTTTCTTGCAGCAGTATTTTTGTGTAAAATACCTTTTGAAACTGCCTTGTCGCAAAGTTTGTAAACATTTGAAAGAAGCGAATTTAATTCTGATTTATCTTCAGAAGAAGCACAAACAAGAACTTTTTTAACAGCAGTTTTGATTGAAGTTTTAAAAGCTGTGTTTCTTTCAGTATTTCTTTGTGCGACTAAAATTCTTTTCTTTGCAGATTTAATATTTGCCATTTTTGTTTTGTCCTTTCTTAAAAATAATTTAAATTATCTTCAAGAGGTTTGAGTGAGTTACTTATATAATAGACAAAAATAATTTTTTTTGCAAATAAAATTAATTAAACTAAAGACTAAGATTTGCAAATTCTCTCAAGGCAATTGCCTAATCTTTCCCAAAAGCTTGTTTTTACTTCTTCTGTTGAGTTTTCGTCAAAAATCTCCTGCGCTTCTTTTTTTATGTCTTCATTAAAAAATTCCAATGAATTAACTTCTTTCATGCTTAATTCGCCGTCAACTCCATTTATCTTATCAAGAGCGTAAATATAGCTTGCGTATTCTTTTGCGCTAAAGTTTTTTGTATCTTGGTCAAGATCAAGGCTTTCAAGCAAATCTTTTCCGTCATAATTTCTAAAAGCTTCGGGATTTGAAGTTATGATTTCTGCTAAATTTAGTTTTTCGTTATGTTTATAAGGGCCATCGTATTTATCGTTTTTCATTTTGTTTTCAATATTATCGATTTGTTCATTTGCAAAATCAAGTGCATCTTGAAAGTCTGCTTTGTCTTTTTCGATGAATATTGTACGCTTAATTTGTCTTCATCCTTAAATTCGTACCCCATAAAATTATAGTGTTCTTTTTATCATTTGCTTTTTGAATGTCGTTTAAGGGGGTGATTGTTATTGTTAACATTTGTGAAAACGTGATATTGTTTGACATGACTTTTCCTTTAAAAAATAATTCCTCAATGTTTATATTATTAATAAAAACATTTCGGATAAAAAAATTGCCTTAATTAAAAAAAATAAACGCCAAGATTATATTTTAATTTAATTATTTAGTGCTAAGATAAAAATAATTTAAAAAAAGGATTTTAAAGTGCTGATTAAAAATTGGATTAATACAATAATTGAAGATATAAAAACAATTGAAGAAAAAGACGTTGCTGCACGCAATATTTTTGAAGTTATTTTTTTGTATCAAGGTTTCCATGTCTTATTGGCTTATCGAATTGCACACAAGCTTTTGAGTTGGAAAATTCCTTTTATTCCGCGTTTAATTTCCCAATTTGCGAGATTTTTAACAGGGATTGAAATTCACCCCGGTGCTAAAATCGGCAAAAGATTTTTTATTGACCATGGGATGGGTGTTGTTATTGGCGAAACGGCAATAATTGGCGATGATGTTTTGATTTATCAGGGCGTAACTCTGGGCGGAACAGGAAAAGAACAAGGAAAGCGCCATCCGACATTGGGGAATTTTGTTACGGTCGGCGCAGGAGCAAAGGTTTTGGGGAATATTACAATTGATGATTATTCTACAATTGGTGCAGGTTCTGTTGTTATTTCCGATGTAGGAAAACACTGTACCGTTGTCGGAATTCCGGGGCGTATAGTTAAGCAAAAACAATATATACAAGGACAATTACAACACAACAGAATCCCTGATCCGATTTTTTGCGAGCTTAATCGTTTGAAATATGAAGTTCAAGATTTAAAAGAAAAAATAGAAAAATAATATTTAAATACATCATTAGTTAGGAAAAATCAGAATATGAAAATAGGTATTTTAAATTTAAATTCAAATTTAAATAATTATAATAAGCAAAATAATATACACTTAACAAATAATAATTCTTCTGCGTCTTTTGTTTTGTTTAAAGGCAGAAAATCTGATACTTTTGAAAATAATACTGTATCAAAAAGAGGTGCAACAGCATTTTTGTACGATGGAACGACTGATGATTATATAATGTCAAAATTGATTGCCGAAAATAAAGATGTTGTCTTGGAAACTAAAGATTTTATCAAAAAAGCGGGGATAGATACGGGTAATGTTATATTTTTGGTTAAAAACGGCATTATTAACCAAATTAAGGTAAATAACAGGATTTATTTCGATTTATTGGATGAAAAAAATCAAGAGTTTCTTAAAAAACGTCCGAATTGGGTTTCAAAAAGAATGTTTGTTGATAAATATAACTATACAAAACAAGCACTGGAAGCAGAAATTAAAAACGGTGACTATATTTGCGTTGTAGAAGAAAGTGATGCTGTTTCTAATTTTATTGATATGTCAAATCCTATTAATCAGGAGGCTTTAAAAAGGCATTTTAAACTTTTTCCAAAAGAATCAGAGTATCTTTTTCAAAAGCCTGAAAATGAAAAAAATCTTGTTCCTGCATCTTATTTTGTAAAATTAGGCTTTTCTCCTCTTAAAAGTATAGTAAAAGCTATCGATGACGGCTTGATTGACGGGTTTGCAAAAAGAATAACAACACCTGACGGTAAGAAGAAAATAAGATGCGCTGTTGATATTAATTCTCAAAAATCCCTTGCTGCACTTGCAAAAATAAGAAACGACAATCCTTGTGTTTTTGAAATTAATGAATTAAGAAAAAAGGACAAAAAGCCGCAATAAAAATCGAAACCATCCCATCTAAAAAATTCAAAGGCAAAGTTGATTCAATCCAAAAAGCTTCAGAAAAAA
>CAPYQR010000061.1:6527-8709 GCA_948742005.1 uncultured bacterium | reverse complement strand
ACCGTGTGCTGAGCTACAGACGCAAATTTTATTAATTTTTCAAACAAACTTTTGGTTTGCTTATTTAATATAACAAGAACAAATTTTTCCGTCAAATATTTTTTTACAAAAATTAAAGAATTAAAATTTTTACTTTTATAAATATATCAAAGTATAGTAGTAAAAAGACCAATGCTTTGTTTTTTTGATGTTTTATCTTTTAAATATAGTTTTGAAAGGTTATTTATGAAAAAAATATTATTTTCTTTTTTGGTTTTATCTTTTTTAACACCTCTAAGCTTTGCCGATTGCTCAACTTGCGAAAAGCCTCAAACAACGCAATGTTCTCAAAGTCCTTGTGATAATTCGGTCAATATTGATAAAACACCTTGTTCAAAAAACACAGGCGGATGTTCTGTTGATGATGATGAATATTGTACTTATAATGAATGTTATTTTGATAAAAGATTTATAAAAATGAAAAAAGCTCTTTGTTTATCTGCAAAACAAGAAACCTGCATAAATACCCTTTATAAAAATTTTAAAAATGACATGGAAGTTTATCATTCACGCTACAGAACCCAAAAAAACAAGCTTTTGGAAATGATTGAGTGCGACAATGAATGTTATAAAGAACAAATCGACGTTTTAAAAGAAATGAGAAAAGATTTTAAACAAAGGTGCAAAACTTTCAAAGATGATGTTAAGGAATTGTTATGCAAAGAGCAATATGGCGAATTTCGCAAATTCCAACGTCAAGAAAAAAGAAAAATGAAGAAAATAATAAAATATTCAGCCATTCATAAACTTCCTTGTTGCGATTGTTGTTCTAAGTAGAAAATAAAGATGCGCAAATAATTAAAAGCGCATCTTTTTATTTTATCTGATTACCCGATTGGACAATTTTTTTTAGACAACAGGCTAATTACGGCTTAATTATATATGAGTTAGTATTAATCCATAAATTTGAATTAAAGAAAGGATTAAAACAGTAAAATGTGTCAACAAGCAGTTAAGCAATCAGAAAAAGAAGTCCGCGTGATTATTATTGAAGATTACAAATTAACAAGAGTAGGTCTAAGATATGCTCTAAATGAAATTGAAAACATAAATGTTATATCGGAAGCACAAAATGCCGAAGTCGGACTTGAAATAATCAAAAAAGAAAAACCGGATGTTGTTTTAATGGATTTGGGTTTACCCGGGATAAACGGTCTTGAGGCAACTCAAAAAGTCAAAATGATTTCGCCTGAAACAAAGATAATTATCCTAACCTCTCATGATAGGGAAGAAGAAGTTGTAGCATCTTTAGGATGCGGGGCGAGCGGATATTGCCTTAAAGATATAGACCCTTTGACTTTGTCAAATGTCATTAAAAATGTTGCAAAAGGTGCTTGCTGGCTTGATTCAAATATTGCTCATCTTGCACTTAAAGTTTTTCCAAAACCTGAAAACACGCAGATTTCCTGTGCAAGCTCACAAGGAGAATCTAAAACAAAATTAACCGAGCGTGAAAATGAAGTTTTGAAACTTTTGGTTCAAGGAAAATCAAATACCCAAATCGCACAGGAGCTTATAGTTTCCGTTCATACCGCAAAAGCGCATGTTTGTTCAATTTTGCAAAAGCTTTGCGTTGATGACAGAGTTCAAGCCGCTGTTAAAGCAATCAAAGAGGGGCTGGTTTCGGTTTAAAATTTAAAATAATAATTTAAACTTAATATTTCTTAATATCTGCTTTTATTTTTTATAAAATTTGTTAAAATAAAATAATGGATTTAAAGCATAAAAACACAAAATTTTTATTTTTGATTTTTGCACTTATTTTTGCACTTATTTTTGCACTCTCTTTTGATATACTTCAATTAAAATCCTATAATTTTTTAACAAAATTAACACTAAATTCAAAATCTGCTTCAAAAGATATTGTCTTAATTACGATTGACGATAAATCATTAAACGAAATCGGAAGATGGCCTTGGAAGCGTGAATATTATCTTGAGATTTTTGATTATTTTGAAAATTATACAAAAGCCCGTCTTATTGGTTATGATGGTTTAATTGTTGCGCCTGACAGTGAAAATCCCAAAAGCGACAAAAAATTTTTTAATAAAATCGGAAATTTTAAAAAGCTTTCGTGTGTATTTTTGTTCCAAGAGCAAGATTTCAACGAAAATATTAACAAAAAAGAATATGACGAAATTTT
>CAPYQR010000061.1:0-6517 GCA_948742005.1 uncultured bacterium | reverse complement strand
TTTAGAATCAAAAAATAATATCAAAATAATCGATAAACGCTCGAAAAAATTAAAACAAAACAGCAATTTTAAGAGCTTTTCCGCGCTACAAAAAGAATATTTTAAAAATACCCCCTCGCTTGCCAGTTTAAATTTTATTGAAGATAAAGACGGATACATCCGCTCTATTGCTCATCTTGCAAACTATAACAACAAATTTTATCCGTCAATTTCATTATTAATGTTTTCAAAATATGCTAATATTGACGAATTTATTTTAACAGACAAATATCTATATGCTTTTTCAGATAAAATTACTTTAAAAATGCCTGTTGAAAACAAAAAAGGGATGGTTTTAAATAAAATTAGTTTTTATGCAAATAAAACAACACCACAAAACCCTCAAACCTCCTCTTTTTCACATGAAAAATATTCAGCTTCCGACATTATTAATTCTTACCGTGCAATTCAAAACGGGCAAAAACCTGTATTAGATTCTGATATTTTTAAAGATAAAATAATTTTTATCGGGGCAAACGCACAAGCGCAAGCGTTGACAGATATCGCAAGAACACCTGCAGGCGAAAATTATTCAGAATTAGACCTTTTAGCAACAAGTTTTGATAATTTAATTAATAATGATTTTTTAAATTCCGCAAACAAGTTTGTTAATCTTTTGATTTCAATTTTTGTTTTTGTGCTTGTCTTTATTTTTGTGAATTCAACATCCTTAATCCCCGCACTTTTATTAACAGGATGCTTAATGGTGCTTTGGGCAGGTTTTACCTGGCTTATGTTTTATAACAAAATCGTTCTGGGGCTGATTTTGCCCGAAACAATGATAATTGTAGGGTTGATTTGTGCTTATTGCTATAAATATCTTGTTGAAGATAATAAAAAAGTTAAAATCCAAAAAGCAATGGAAAAATATCTTTCACATGATGTTATGGAAAAAGTTGTTAAAAACATTGACGATATTTCCCTTGGCGGAAAAAGGGCGGATATTACCGTTTTATTTGCAGATATTCGAAATTTTACTTCATTATCGGAATCAATGAATGCCGATTCAATTACCAATATTTTAAATGAATATTTTGAAGCATTAGTTCCCATAATTGAAGAACATAACGGCGTTTTGAATAAGTTTGTCGGAGATGCCATTCTTGCAATCTTCGGTGAACCCAAAAAATCTAACAACCACGCAATGGATGCGGTTATTTGCGCAGAGCGTATGTTGAAAAAAGTTAAACTTCTGCAAGAAAAATGGCTTGAAGAGGGTAAGCCCAAAATCGAAACAGGAATCGGAATTTCATCAGGTGAAGCATTCATAGGAAATATCGGCTCACAAAGCAGGTTTGAATACACGGTTATTGGGGATACGGTAAATACTGCAAGCAGGATTGAAAACTACAATAAAGTTTATAAGACAAATTTTTTAATAAGCGAAGAAACCTATAAAAGAGTAAAATCTAATATCGATGTTATAACAATCAAAAATGTTTCAATCAGAGGAAAATCAAACAGAATTAATCTTTATGAAGTTGTGAGATTAATCAATAAAGGCTAAAATTTTGAATTTTGATGAAATATATGAAAAGATAAAAACAGCAATCACCCTTGAAATTAAATATCAATATATTAATTTTGATGGAAGAAAAACAAATTTTTCAAAATTTATGATTGGAATTTTATACGAAGTTTTAAAAAAAATTCATAAATCGGAAAAACAAAACATAATTAACCTCATTAATCTTTTCGAACAATATCATATCGATGATGTACACTCAAGAAAACAAACAATAGATAAAACCCTTGAAAATTTTGCAAGATTACGTGAATTAATTAAGCCCAAAACAACTAAACCTATAAATATAGCTCCTAAAAGCGAAAACAAAGAGTTTAGTGAAGAAATTGATGAAATTGATGTTGCTTTTGTCAAAGGTGTAGGACCTAAACTTTCAAAAGTATTTAATAAAATGGGCATTTTTAAGATTAAAGATTTAATTGAATATTATCCTAAAAAATACATAGATTATACTACTCAATCAAAAATAAAAGATTTAAAATTGGGAGAATCCGTAACAATTTACGGAAAAATAACCGATGTAAAATATTTTACAACGCCAAAAAAACTAACCATTTTTACAATTTACATTAAAGATGTAACAGGCATGCTCCCTATCAATTTTTTTGTAAAAACAAACAACCGCCGTCTTATTGAGCATTACAAACAAGCTTACCCGATTAATTCAACCGTTATGGTAATGGGGAAAGTGAAATTTGATTCATATAACTCAAGAACAACTCTTGATAAAGCACAAATTCAAATTATTTCACAAAATTCAGAAATTGTTTCCAATCAAAGCAACATAATTCCGATTTATCCCCTTGTTGAAAACCTAAATGCCAAAACTCTTATAAATGCTATTAATAATGCGTTAAATAAATTTGAAAATAAAATTTTTGACCCGATTCCTGTGGATATTTTAAAAAAATTAAATTATATTGATAAAAAACAAGCACTTTTTAAAATTCACAATCCAAAATCCCTTGATGAAATTGAAAAATCAAGAAACCGCCTTGCTTTTGAAGAACTTTTCACAATGCAGTTACACCTTGCGTTTTTAAGAAAACAAACAAATAAAAACGAATCAATCCAATTAAAAATAAAAAAAGACGGTTTAGTTGACAAATTTATTAATAATCTGCCTTTTGAATTAACAAACGGACAAAAAAGTGCAATTGATGAAATCTTAAAAGATTTGAATTCCACAACACCAATGCAAAGACTTCTGCAAGGAGATGTCGGCTCGGGAAAAACCGTTGTTGCTTGCGTTTGTCTTTTATGTGCAATCGAAAACGGTTATCAAGGGGCAATTATGGCGCCAACAGAGATTCTTGCAATCCAGCATTATAAAAATTTTTCAAACTGGTTAACCCCGCTTGGTTTAAGCGTTGGATTATTCAGCGGAAAAAACAGTTCAAAAATAAAACGCGAAATGAATTTAAATCTTAAAAACGGACAAATCCATGTTGCCGTAGGAACTCATGCTTTAATTCAAGAAGCCGTAGAATTCAACAATTTAGGCGCGATTGTAATTGATGAACAGCACCGATTCGGAGTTAAACAAAGAAACGCGCTTTTAAACAAAGGCAAAATGCCTCAAATGCTCAATATGACAGCAACGCCCATTCCAAGAACCTTGGCTTTGACTTTGCATGGTGATTTGGAAGTCAGCACAATATCCGAGCTTCCCAAAGGCAGAAAAGAAATAATAACAACCTTAGGCGGTATTCAAGAAAGAAAAAAAGCCTATGATTTAATCAAAAAAGAAATATTCTTTAAACATCAAGCCTACATTGTTTATCCTTTAATTGAAGAATCAGAAACTCTAAGCGCCAAAGCAGCAACTATTGAAGCGCAAAAACTAAAAGAGGGTGAATTTCAAGGTTATAAAATCGGCTTGCTCCATGGCAAAATGACATTTGACGAAAAAGATGAAGTTATGAATGATTTTAAAAATCAAAAATATGACATCCTGGTTTCAACTACTGTTGTTGAAGTAGGAGTTGATAATCCAAACGCAACGATTATTATAATTGAAAATGCCGAACGTTTTGGTTTGTCACAGCTTCATCAATTAAGAGGAAGAGTAGGCAGAGGAGAAGAACAATCTTATTGTTTTTTGATTAATCAAAGCCAATCAAGCGAAGTTAAGAAAAAACTTGAAATTATGACAAAAACAAATAATGGTTTTATAATTTCCCAACGCGATTTAGAATTAAGAGGACCGGGAGAATTTTTAGGAATAAAACAATCAGGTTTGCCTGATTTTAAGATTGCAGATTTAATCAGAGATTCGGAAATTCTTGAAAAAGCAAGAATCGAAGCTTTTGAATTTGCAAAAAATAATGACATTAAAGATTTTCCTCTTTTAAAAAACGAAGTTGAAAGCTACAATCTTTTCAGGGGATAAAATTTCATTTCAAAAACGGATTCGTTTCATCTTTCTTTAATTTATAAATCATTCCACATCTCGAACAAGCTAAAATTTTTCCTGTGGAATCAATTGGAACAAAAAAATGGTCACATTTTTCATTTTCATCATTTTTTTGACTTTTATCTTTATTAAAAAAAGACTTATATTTTCCTCTTTTTATATCATTTTTTAATTTAAAAAATAATTCAATAATATACATTATATCTTCTTCTAATTTCCAATATTTTAATTTTAAACTATAATTTTATTATGGAAAAGAAATTAAAAAAATTCATCTCCTCAACAGTTTCATTTCATGATTTTGCCGAAGCTGTAAATATAGCAAACACACTTAATTGCGGAATTGAAATTTCAAGATTCGGCAAATTATCACAAATAGAGGTTGATTTTGAAAAAAATAAAAAAGAATATCTTGAAGTCCTTAAAGATTTTAACAACGAAATAACTCTCCACGGCTTTTTTTCCAATTTAAACATAGCTGCAAAAGACCCCGAGATTAAAGCAATAAGTCAAAAAAGATATTTCCAAAGTCTGGAGCTTGCAAGCCTTTTTGATGCACAAACAGTTATTTTTCATACTTGTTATAATAATTTATTAAAACAAAAAAAATATCAAGAAATGTATTTCCTCTCAAATATTGAGTTTTATAAAGATTTTATTAAAAATTTTGAACAAAGAGGAATAACAGCTACAATCGAAAATGTCCATGAATCAACACCCAATTTAATTCGAAACATTATAGCAGCAATTAATTCTCCAAATTTAGGCGCAACAATAGATATCGGACATTGCAACCTGCACAGCGAAATTCCCGTAGAAGAATGGATAAAAGAATACGGAATAATGCTCAAACACATGCATTTTCATAACAACTTTAAAGACGAAGACTCCCACCAAAGCCTTTTAAAAGGAACTCTGGACATAAAACAAATCCTTAAAACCTTAAAAGAATTACATCTTTACCCAACAATAACTTTTGAAATTTTCGACAAAACAGACCTAATCGAATCCGTAAAATATTTCAATTCCCTATGCTATGAATTAGGGATTGAGACGTAAAAAGCTGTTTTTTAACTTTGTTATTATAAATTTATAAAAAATTTGGACTTTTTTGAAAAAAGTATTAAGTATTTTTTGTCTTCTCCCTTGAATGGATGAAATTTTGGAATAAACTTAAAATTTTTTTAAATTTATTTTATATTTTACCGTAAGATTAATAAGGGGAAAAAGGGTAAAAATGTTTAGTCCGCAGATTCAAAATTACATAAATTCTTCTTCTCAAGCTCAGGCTTTTTCAAGGGTTAGTGAGCTTAATCGGTATATTGACAATTTTTATCCTAAGGAAAATATTGAAAAAGCGCAAAACAAGGATGTTTTTAAAGAAATTTTGGCAAATTCCGAGGCGCAGATTCCAAAAAACAGTGTTTTTAATATTGATAATCCGCCAAAATTGAGTTTGGTTAATACTTCTGAAAAAATTTCTCCTTTGCCTTTCGGTTCGTTGTCAAAAGTTCCTGAGGGTGTTGATTTAGCGCCATCTTTGAATAAGCCTGTTTTAAAAGAAGCTTTGGTGTCAAATATTTCTAATGCTTCAAAAGTTTCGTCAAATAATAACATAAGTAAAATGGGATTAAATCCTAAATCAAAAGAAGCTATTTTAAGTTATATTAAAGAAGCCAGTGAAAAGCACGGGGTTGAAGAGAAGTTGATTCAAGCATTGATTAAGCAAGAATCAGGTTTTAATCCTGATGCGGTTTCGAGTGCCGGTGCATTGGGTTTGATGCAGTTAATGCCATCGACAGCCAGGTATTTAGGTGTAATGGATGCGTTTAATCCTAGAGAAAATATTGATGGCGGGGTTAAATATTTAAAACAAATGTTAGATAAATACCACGGAAATAAAATTCTTGCGCTTGCTGCATATAACGCGGGTCCGGGGGCTGTTGATAAATATGACGGTATTCCGCCGTATCGTGAAACGCAAAATTATGTTAAAGCAATTTTGTCAAATTATCTATAGTGATTTTTAGTATTGTAAATAAAAAAAGGATATAAAATGGAGTCGATTAATAAGTTAAATTTTTATCAAAAAAATAAAATTCAGCCGATAAATTTAGAGGGAAGTATTTCTTTGGATTCTGTCGGGTCAATTAGTTCTTTTGGGGATGGAAATTTGGTTTCGGGGGCTAATTTTAAAGATACTATGGCAAATATGATTAGTGAAATGAATGAAATAACTTCAAAGCCTGCTCAATTAACCCAAGACTTAATGCAAGGCAAGGCTGATATCCATGATGTTATGGCGGCGGTTGCAAAAAGTGAATTAACTGTTCAAACAGCAACCACAATAACGGGAAAAATCCTGCAAACGTATGAGAAAATAATGCAAATACAGATTTAGTCTTAACTTTCGTGAACTATAATAGTATAATTTTAATAAAGAATAACACTTTCAAAATATGGAAAAGTTTGACCTAAAACAAATACTTGAAAATAAACCGCTTTTATACACAATCGTTTTTTGCGTTGTGTGTGTT
>CAPYQR010000060.1 GCA_948742005.1 uncultured bacterium | reverse complement strand
TAAAATGCTAAAACAGTTTCTATCATAAACCCATGGAATAGTGCGCAATATTCAACAATAACATTTGATGAATTTAAAAAATATTTTTCTATGTTATCTGTAGTTGGCGCGAACTAAGTTTTGACGCAAATTATAAAACGAACCATATCATTTCGTTTTCTGCAAATGAAAACTCAATTCTGCCGTTATCTTTTAAATAAGAAAGATAGGAACGAACGGTGCTCCCGACTAATACATACTGTTCGGGTGTCATTTGCAGTTTGTAATAATCAAACAGAGATTTTAAAAGTCTTTCAAATATCATTGGTGTTTTTAGAAAATCTACAATTAAATCTGTAATTTCATTTGCTGTATCAATATTGTATTGAGTTAATTCTTTTATATCTTCCGTAACTTCAGAATGTGACGGAATAAAGATTTTAGCGTCTAATTGCTTAATCATTTCTAAAGTTTCAAGATAATTTTTTACATCATAAATAAATGTAATTTTATATTTATCTAAAATGTTTTTGCTTGAAAGACAATCAGCAAGATAAATCACACCATCTGAATGCTTGAATCCGACCATATTAAAAAAATGACCTTTTAAATCAATAACGCTCATATTCATAGGCAGATTTTCTTTTGTTAAAATTTCAACTTCGCTTTCTTGAGCCATTAAGAATTTATGTTTTAAATCCTTGAACGGAAAACCTCCATACAAAAAAGACGGTTCCAGTATAGGGGATTTTGTAAATGCTGATTCAATAGCTGTAGCATAAATTTTACAATTTGTTTGAGATTGCAAGTATTTGTTCCCGCCTATATGGTCAGCATTTGAATGCGTATTGTAAATTGCTTTTAAGTTCCATTTATTACTTTCTAAAATCTGTCTGATTTTTTTGCCTGCTTCTTTGTCATTGCCTGAATCGATTAAACAAACATCTTTTTCGTTTAATTTTATAAGCCCGATTTTTGCAGGACTTTGGATATAAAAACAACTCTCGCTTACTTGGTTTAATTCGTACATAACCTATTCCTTTAAATTAATTATATTATATTTGAAGCGTTTTTTTGCGCATTTTTTCTAAAAATAATTTTGCACAAGGTGAAAAAACTTGATTTTTTTTCCAAACAACATCAAACGTTGATTCGAGTTTCGGGTAAAGCGGACGGAAGCACAATCCGCTTTCTTTTGAAGTATTTGCAAGCTTATCTAATGTTATTGCGTAGTCTATGTTTTCTTTTACCATGATTGTTGCGTTATAGACAAGGTTAAATGTTGCTATTGTGTTAAGATTTTCAAATTCTCCTTGAAACCAGTCAAGAAACTCGTTTTTTCCTGATGTTTTTCTTATTGCTTGTCTTGAATTTAATAGCGGCAGATTTTTTAAATCTTCAAGTTTTGTATATTTTTTTGGGCTAAGGGGCTGTCTTTTTTCATAATAACGCCCCATTGGTCTTTTTCGGGCAATGGCAGGCAATCGTATTTGAATAAATCAACAGGTTGAATCAAAATGCCGAAATCCAGCAAGCCTTTGTCAAGTTTTTCGGTTACGTCTTCTGCGTTTCCTGAATAAATGTGAAATTTTATTTTCGGGTATTCATCTTGAACTTGTTTTATAATTCGTGCAATATATTTCATAACCTCGGTTTCACCGCCGCCGATGTAAATATCCCCTGATATTGTGTCGTTAAGTGATTGAAGTTCTCTTTGGGTTTTTTCAACCATGTCGATAATTTCCTGCGCGCGTTTTTTTAAAATCATTCCCTCGTTTGTCAGGGTTGTTTTATATTTTCCTCTGATGAAAAGTTTTTGTTTTAATTCTTTTTCGAGATTTTGTAATTGTCTTGTTAAAGTAGGCTGGGTTAGATGAAGAATATTTGCTATTTTTAAAAAATGATTAATAATAAAAATATAAAATTGTTAAGGATTAAAAAATGGACATTATAAAAGTTGAAACAAAACGAGGCTTGGAACTAAAAGGCGCAATGTTCGGGGATGAATCTTTTGATTGTGTTGTTATAATGATGTCGGGGATTTGTTCTAATGTTTTTCAAAACGATTTATTACCTGCAGCAGGTGAATTATTAAAGAAAAATAAAATTTCATGTATAATCGGACATGCGATGGATGCGTTTTCTTGTTTTGCATACAGCGATTTAAAACTCGGCAAGCAAAAAAATACGGGTGTTGTTTTTGATGATTTTTCTCTTTGTTATGAAGATGTTGAAAGCTATGTTAAATTTGCAGTTGAAAAAGGTTTTAAAAACATAATCCTTGCAGGTCATTCTTTGGGTTCTAATAAGGTTATTAATTATTTGGGAAATACGAAAGATAATTTTGTTGATTATTTTATAATAACTGCTCCTGTTGATTTACAGCATTGGTTTAGGGTTATGCCGAATATTGAAAAATGTGCTGAATTGGCGCAGGATTTTGTTAAAAAAGGCAAAGGTGAAGAGATTCTTCCTTATCTTTTTGGAGGTTTTTCGCCTATGAGTGCTAATGCTGTTTTGTCTTTTTATCAAGCGTTTAATTTAAAAAATTGCCCTGTAATCAGCAATGTCGGCGAAACAATTTCATTATCGAATATTAAAACAAAAGGTTCGTTTATAATTGGGGAAAAAGACAGCCTGGTGCAAAACGACCCTGTGGGATTTATTGAAAAAATTAATTCATATTGTAAATATGCAAAAGAAAATCAAACAATTGTTCTGCCTGAATCTTCACATATTTTTTATGGAAAACATGAAGAATACGCAGAAGCAATTCTAAAATGCGTTGAGCATTATAAAAATATCAAAATTAAAGATAAAAATTTAATGAATGCTTAAAAGAGTTGCAAAATGAATAAAAAGGGTTTTGATTATAAAAGATGCTAATCATACGGATTTGTATGACAATAAAGAAAAAATTCCTTTTGATAAAATTGAATCGTTTTATTTGGAATATTTAAAATAAAGTTTAGGTTTGTTATATGCAATAATCAATTGTTCTATCGATAAATCTTCCGTCTGCGCTTGTTGCGGCTTCGGTAAAATCATCTGCCTCTTGATATTCTTTGTATAAGGATTTTAAATTTTCATGCAAAATGCGGTCTTCGTTTGTTATGTTGTTTTTGCCGATTTTTTGGGGAAGACTGAATATTGCAGTTAATAATCTTTCACGCAGGCTTTTTTCGTTGTCATTTTGGGTAGTGTATTCAAACGAGCCTAACTCTACATTTTTTAAATCGTTAATAATATTTTTCGCTTCTTTTCTGAATTCAATACCGTCTTTTACACCGCTAAAAGGGGTTTGCGCAATTTTTGCGCCCGATAAATTTACTTTCATTATATTTCCTTTGATACATGTATGTAAATATAAAACCCGTGAAAAAATTTGTTGTTTGCTATTGGCGGATTTATTTAATAAGAATTTGCAAATTTATTTAGCTGGAATTTTTTATGACAAAACAAAGTTGCTATCTCTAAATTTCAATGTGTTTTTGATTTCGGCTGCTATTTTTTCAAATTGCTCAATATCGAGAGCTTGTTTGGCATCACACAATGCTTCTTTTGGGCTTATGCTTACTTCAAGCATTAATCCGTCAGCTCCTGCGATAATACTGCTTTTACTCATTGGTTCAAGCAATTCTATGCGTCCCGTTGCATGCGAAGGGTCTGTTATTACAGGCAGATGAGTTAAATTTTTAAGGGAGGCAACCGCACTTAAATCTAATGTATTTCTTGTGTAGGTTTCGATTGTTCTTATTCCTCTTTCACATAAAATTACATCTTCGTTTCCCTCTTTTAATATATATTCGGCAGCATTAAGCCATTCTTCAATTGTAGCATACATCCCCCTTTTTAAAAGAACAGGTTTGCCGCAGCGTCCTGCCTCTTGAAGCAGGGCAAAATTTTGCATGTTTCTTGCCCCTATTTGTAATATATCTGCAAATTCGGCAACCAAATAAACATCTCTCGTGTCAACAACCTCTGTTACTATTGGCAAACCGGAAATCACGGATGCTTCTTTTAAATATTCAAGACCCTTTCTTCCTAATCCTTGAAAAGCGTAAGGTGAAGTGCGGGGTTTGTAAGCTCCGCCTCTAAGCATGTTTGCTCCGGCTTTTTTTACACCCAGAGCTGTTTGAATTATTTGTTCTTTGTTATCGACACTGCAAGGACCTGCAATTAGAAGAAAATCTTTCCCTATTTCAACATTGCCGACCTTGAACGTTGTTTTTTGTTTATGTGCTTTTATTATTAATTTTAGATTATTCATAATTTTAATTCCTTTGTTTATTTTAAATTTGATTTTGGGGTAAGTAGTCATATTGTTTTTTGTAGAATTTTTCAATGCAATCTATGTAATTGTCAAAATTATAAAGACTGTTTTGTATTGAATTAAAATATTCTATGGTTTCTTTTCTTGCTGTTTCATTTTCTTCAAAATATTTAATTCTTTCGGTGATATTTTCCTGCATTTCATCAAATGATTTGAATATATTGGGTTTATCAAAAATATATTCTTCAGGAAAGAAGTTTTTCTTATATACTGCAAAGCCTATGCCATTCATTAACATTGATTGCGCTAAATAACCATCGTATCCCTCGCCGAATGTTATCATATATTTGGCTCTTTTGATTAAATCCATGTATTTATCAAATTTCATATCTTTGATTTGAATTAATTTATAACCAGGAAAGTTTTTTGACAATGTTTCAAGGATTTGATTTTTTTGAGAGATTTTGTCGGGTGAATATAGAATTATATTTTCTTTTTGCTCAAAATTGATTTTTTGATATCGTCTTATATCTGTGTAAGGAGGAATTAGAGATGTTGGTAAATTGTACCTGTTCGCTATTTCCTGCGAGCAATAACGGTGGTGTGCGGTTGTTTGAGTTATGTTATTTGTTAATTTGTAGAGGTCTTTAAGTTCTTCTTTTTTGGGCATTAGTTCTATATTTTGATTTAAAATATTAATTTGAAAGTCTCTTATTTCTTTGAGGAATTTTATTAATTTTGGTGAAAGTAATTTGTAAAAATTACTGCAGGATTCTTCGGGAATATTGAGTATTAGCTTTGTTAAATTTTTAAAATACGTAATTTGTTCAAAACGAAAAATCAAGTTATCATTTCTGAAATTTGTGTTAAATATTATTGTTTCTTTCTTCTTGTTTGGTCTTGTTGCAATAATAACCCTTGAATCATGTATGTTTTCAAATTTTTCAGAAATATTTGCAATTGAAAACATGGAATAAATCCCTCCTGACATGACATCAAATTCGGGAATTAAAAATATTATAAGCGAAGATGTTTCCTTGTCGTATCGATGAATTAGAACATTTTGTATATGAAAAACTGAACATCCGCCTTTCAGCCAGCTTCTAATTGAACGCCTCAAAGAAGAAACCGGTATCCAAAAAGTTAATAAATTTGCTAATCTTTCACAAATCATTTTATTTTTTCCTCAATAATTGAGCATAAGCCGCCAATAGTTTTAAAATTTTTTGAAATTATTTCTTCTTCGGATATTTCTATATCAAATTCTTTTTCAATTGCAACGGTGAATTTTATTATTCCCATTGAATCAATGTATCCGCTGTCTATATAATTAAATTCATCTAAATTAATGTTTTTTGGCAGTTCTCCTTTTTTTTCTATATAATTTATTAAAAAGTTTTTTATTTTATCTTTCATTATACTGCTCCTATTGTTTCCAATAATTCTTGTTGTTTAACTTTTTCCCAGCTTTGTGATTTTGAGGATTCAACCATTGCCTCTAAAAATATTAAGCCCTCTGTTGCTAAATCTATTCCAAATACCTCGTCTGAATACCAAGAGCCTGTTTGCTTGTATTGTTGAATGGCTTTAGCGATATCAAAGTATATATTTGCAAAAGCTTCAATAAAGCCTGTTGGATGTCCTGCTTTAAATCTTGTATATCTTAATTTGTTTGCAACTTGAGCATTGTTTGAGGCTCTGTCGATTATTTCTTTTGTTCCGTCATTCATCGCTATTGTTAATTCTTCGGGATTTGTTTGCACCCAGCTTGCAGAACCGTCAGTTCCGAAAATACTTACAGATAAGCCATTTCTGTGTCCTAAGGCTGATTTTGAAAACCAGATTTGTCCTTGAATATCGTCATATCTACATAAACAAGTAACATTGTCAATTATATCTTTAAACCAGCCATCGCTTGCTTGGTCAGAAATTACGCTTGTGGGGCGTTTGTTTAATAAATAATGCAGGATTTCATGTAAATGCGAGCATAAATCTAAATGAATGGTCGGGATAATTCCGTCTTGAAGCCTCCATTGCTGCGGTGTTGGCAGAGAACCGTTTTTGTTTATGCGGATAAATCCTTCTTGCGGCATTTGTGCTTGGAAATGTAAAATTTTGCCAAGTTTTCCTGATTGAATAATGTTTCTTAATTCTCTTACCATTGGGTAACCTGTGTAATTGTATGTTACCGCTAAAAATCCGTTTTGTTTTTTTAATTCTTGTTTTATTTCAAGACTTTCTCTGCTGTTCATTGCGAGAGTTTTTTCGCAAATGACGGGTATTTTTGCTTTTATACATTCTAAAACCATTTCTTTATGAGAGGGAGTCGGAGTTAAAATAGAGATTGCATCAAGATTGTTTTTTTCGCATTCTATCATTTCTCTCCAATCCGTGTAACATTGTTGTTCATTTAAGCCGTATATGTTGCCTGTTTCTTTGCAAATATCTTTTTTTCTGCTGAAGCAGCCTGCGCTAAGTTCAAATTTATTATCCATTTTGCAAGCTGAAAAATGCGCATAGCCAACCGCTGAATTTATAGCTCCTCCGATAAAGCCCAGTTTTAATTTATTTTTTGTCATTTTTGATATATGCTCCTATTGTGTAAACATTTCGGTAAGTTTGTGTTTGGTTATTTTTCCCATGTTGTTTCTTGGCAGGGAATCAACGATAAAATATTTTCTAGGCATTTGATAATCAGCTAAATTCTCGCTGCAATAGAATTTAAAATCTCTAAGTTTGAAATCCTCGGTTGTTACAAGTGCGATTGCGGCAATTTCTCCTAAATTTAAATCGGGATAAGGAAAAGCTGCTGATTCTATGACATCTTGATAATTATTTGCTATTTCTTCAATGTCATTAGGATAAATATTAATACCTCCGGAAATTATTAAATCTTTTTTTCGGTCAACAAAATAAAGGAATCCGTCTTTGTCGATTTTGCCCAAATCTCCTGTTTTGAAATATCCATCAAACATTGAAGCCTCGGTTTTTTCGGGCATTTTGTAATATCCCATGAACAATAAAGGAGTTTTGCAGATTATTTCCCCTATTTCATCAGCCTTTGCAAAAGTGTTGTCCTTTTTTAATATTTTTACTGAAACTCCTGGAAATTCTTTGCCGACAGATTTCATTTTGTTTTTTGATGATGTTAAATCCAGATTTGTTGCGCAGGCTATTTCCGATGTTCCGTAACATTCATGGAAATCGCATTTTAACTTGTCGATTAATTCTTTTTTTGTGTGTGGTTCTAATAAAGCAGACGAGGATACAATACATCTTAAGCTGTTAATTTCGGGCAGATAAGGGCTTGTTAAAACTTCTGCAATTTGTCTTAGCTGTGATGAAACAGCGATTGTGAAAGTTACAAGATTGTCTTTGATTGTGTTTAACCACACGGAGGGTGAAAATCGCGGCATAAGAACAGAGGTTGCTCCTATTAAAAGCGGAATAATAACCAATCTTTCGGCTAATGAATGATACAATGGCGTTGCTGCAAGAATTATATCGTTTTTTGTTATTTTATACAGATTAATCGCTGAAAAAGCTCTGTCTATTTTATTTTTTTGAGATAATACAATTGGTTTGGGGCTTCCTGTTGAGCCTGATGTCATTGTAAAAATCAAAGCTTCGTTTCCTTTTACTTCATCAAACAAAATGCGCTTTTCGTTTGCGTTTATAAATTCATTGTTGTCAATTTTTATGCAAACATCAAATGAATTTGTATCAAAATCAGATAATGTTGCTTTTGTTCCGATTATGTGTTTAACATCCGCAAATTTAAATAATTGGACTATGGCATTTTGAGGCATGGTTGGCGAAAGGGGAGTTATTGATACTCCCAGGTTTGCTGCAGCTATTATTAAGGCTATAAATTCAATATTATTTGGCAATAAAACCCCTATATTGTCTAAATAATTTACACCTTTTTCTTTTAAAAGATTTGAAAATTTATTAACTAAAATTTCAAATTCTTTGTAGGATAATTTTTTATCTTCGCAAATTACCGCAATTTTATCAGGCATTTTGTCGCAATTATCGTAAAATATGTCTATTATTCTATTCATTTTAACTTCCTATAAATTTTAAAAAATTTGTGCTGCTTAATCTGTGCTTTGTGGAATTTTCGCTAATGTATGTGTTGTTGTCTTCAGTATTTTTGGATATTAATGTGTTTGCTGCGATGTAGTTTTTGTTTCCGATATTTATATTGTTTCCTGCGCAAGAATTTACTCCCCAGAAACATTTTTCTCCTACATTTACATAACCTGCGATTGAAACATTGGAATTTATCCAGTTAAATTTTCCTATTTTGCAATCATGTCCTATGCTGACATTTGATGAAATAAAAGTGCCGTCAGAAATAACCGAATCAGGGTGAATTGAAACAAAATCCAATATTATGCAATTTTTTCCTATAGTTACGTTGTTGTGAATTCTAACCGTTTCATCTATGTAGCTGATTAATTTAAACCCCTTGTTTTGGGCTTGGCCGAAGCGCTCTTCCCTTAAATTATTCATATTGATAAAGCCTATTGAGATC
>CAPYQR010000059.1 GCA_948742005.1 uncultured bacterium | reverse complement strand
GCTGCACTTGATCCTGTTATTTCATGGCGGAAAAATGTTTATGCAAATAAAATTAAGTCTATTGCAAACAAAACACAGGAATTATATCCAGAATTAATAAAAAAAGACGGAAACTTATTTAAACAAATTTCAAATACAAAAGCAATGGATAATGTTGAACTTGCACAATATGCAATCACAAGAGAAATAAATAAAATTCTTTCAAATCCTGATTTTATGAAATCCTTAGAACAAAACAAAGATGAAACAATTGCAAATATTGTTTCAAAATTAAACAATATTGAAATAATAAAAAACAACAATCCTGTCGATAAAGCGCTTGTTGATAAAGCAATTGAAAATCTTTCCGTTTCAAAAGAACTGCAAAAAAATATTTCAACTTTAATTCAAAAGGAATTTGGAACAATATTTAACGCAAAAGGAATAGTTAAAGAATTGTCAAACATGTTTTTATCAAATGTTCAATCAATCAAAGAAAATCCTGAAATTTTAATAAAAACGGTTAATAATCTTACTAAAAATTACGATAAGAAAATGTCTAAATTTAAATCTTTAACAATATTTACTCTTGTTGTAAGATTTTTAGTTCCTGTTGTTATGGTTCCTTTTACGGGCAATTTGAAAAAGAAACTTGTTGAATTAACAAGCCGCAAAAAAGCACAAAAAGCATAAGTTATTTAGTTGTTTTTAGGCTTCAATGTCTTGTGAATTGTAAACCTGTATTCCGAATTTTGAGCGGAAAAGGTGCTGAATTGTTTCTGATTGAATTTCTGCCATTAAAACATTAAAAAGGTTGTACGCTTCTTTTTTATATTCAATTAACGGGTCTTTTTGTCCGTAAGCAACTAAACCGATTGAATCTTTGAGTGCATCAATATTTCCAAGGTGGTCTGTCCATTTGGCATCAACCACTTGAAGCAAAATATCACGCTCAACTTGTCTTAAAATATTATCGTCTTTAAAAGCTTCCTGTCTTATAAAGTTATTTTGATAATATTGTTCCATTGTTGAATTAAAACTGTCAATTGTTTCAATTTCAAAATTTCTGTAGTTTTCAAGCGCAAGTTCTTTTAGTTTTGATAAAACTTCCCCTGCTCTTAGGATTTTAATATCCTCAACTTTGATTTTATCTTTTAATTGCGGGAAAATACTTGTGAATTCTTTAATTAACATTATTAAATCATTTTCAATATATTCCTGCGGCGCCATGTCTTTGCTTATATATTGAGCCAAAACGCGCTCGGTTTCTTTTTCAATCATAAATCTGATGTCAGATGACAAATCCTCGCTTGATAAAACTCTTCTTCTTTGGTGATAGAATTTTTCACGCTGAATATTCATAACATCATCATATTCCAGAACGGATTTTCTGATGTCGAAATGATAAGTTTCGACTTTCTTTTGCGCGGATTCAATCTGGCGCGTTATTAAAACGTTTTCAATCGCCGTATTATCATCAACATTGAGCATTGTCATTAAATGAGCAATTTTTTCTCCGCCAAAGATTCTCATTAAATCATCTTCCAAAGATAAGAAGAATTTTGTCGAACCCGGGTCGCCTTGACGCGCCGCGCGGCCTCTTAATTGGTTGTCTATTCTTCTTGATTCGTGGCGTTCCGTTCCGATAACGTGTAAACCGCCAAGTTCAACAACTTTATCATGTTCAACTTGTGTTATTTTCTTTGCGCGTTCTAAAGCTTCGTTTTTAAGATTTTCATAATCGGGATGTTCGCGCGTGATTCCGTTGTTGTCCAATTCTTCCTTAGCGAGATATTCAGCATTCCCTCCAAGGAGAATATCTGTTCCGCGCCCTGCCATGTTTGTTGCAATTGTAACAGCACCCAATCTTCCTGCTTGCGCGATGATATAAGCTTCTTTTTCATGGTGTTTAGCATTTAAAACGTTGTGTTTTATTCCCATTTTTTTAAGAAGTGTGGATAAATATTCTGATTTTTCAATTGAGATTGTGCCAACAAGAGTCGGTCTGCCGATTTTTGACATCTGGGCGATTTCTTGTGCTACAAATTCGTATTTTTTCTCTCTTGTTTTATAAATTACATCACTGTGATTGATTCTTATATCTTCTTTGTTGGTTGGAATCTGCGTAACTTGAAGATTGTAGATTTTGCCGAATTCCGCTTCTTCGGTCATTGCAGTTCCTGTCATGCCTGATAGTTTCGGGTATAATCTGAATAAATTTTGGAATGTGATTGAAGCAAGGGTTTGGGTTTCATCTTGAATTTTAACACCCTCTTTAGCTTCAATTGCCTGATGAAGCCCCTCGGACCATCTTCTGCCCTCCATGATTCTGCCTGTGAATTCGTCAACTATCATTATTTGATTGTCTTTAATGACGTAATCAGTATCTTTTATAAATAATTCTTTCGCTTTCAGAGCTTGCAGAAGATAATGTGCGTATTGAGTTTTAATATCGAATAATTCTTCAACTTGAAGAAGTTTTTCGGCTTTTAATACGCCTTGTTCTGTATAAATTATGTTTTTATTTTTTTCATCAACTTCATAATCCTCATTTTTCTTTAAAAGAGGCGCAATGCTTGCCATTAATTGATAAGTTTGAGCTGATTTTTCCAATCTTCCCGAAATAATCAAAGGCGTTCTTGCTTCATCAATTAAAATTGAATCGACTTCATCGATAATTGCATAATTATAAGGTCTTTGGACTAATGAATTAATATCTGTTGCCATATTATCGCGAAGATAATCAAAACCAAATTCGTTGTTTGTTCCATAAGTAATATCGCAGCGGTAAGCCTGTATTTTGCTTTCGTAGCTGTTATATTCTCCGCTTGATAGAATAACGCCTACAGATAAACCTAAAAATTCATAAATTTTTCCCATCCAATCTCTGTCGCGTTTTGCAAGGTAGTCATTGACCGTAATTACATGAACTCCTTTGCCCGTTAGGGCGTTTAAATAAGCGGGCAAGGTTGCAACTAAAGTTTTTCCCTCTCCTGTTCTCATCTCAGCGATATGACCCTCATGGAGGAAAATTCCGCCGATTAATTGAACATCAAAATGTCTCAAATTCAAAATTCTTTTGCCTGCCTCGCGAACCGTTGCAAAAGCTTCGGGCAAAATTTCATCGAGCGCTTGTTTTTCAAGGATTCTATCTTGTTTAGGGTCAGAAGATGTCGGGCGTTTTGCTAAAATGTCTTTAAATTCCTGCGTTTTTGCTTTCAACTCTTCATCCGTCAATTTTGAAAATTCTTCTTCAAGTTCGTTGATTCTATCAACAATCGGCATGATTTTATTAATTTTTCTAACATTCGGGTCTTTAAAAATTTTTAAAAGTATATCAATTATTCCCATATAACCTTATTATTCTCCTCAAGTTTTATTATTTTTGATTATTATAATTATTTTATCATAAACCGATTTTATAGTATAATTTTTTTGTTTCATAAGGATTAATTTTAAAAGAGGATAAATATAAAATGGCACAAGAAACGCAAGGAAAACAATTCAAAGATACATTGAATCTTCCCTCAACAACATTAGCAATGAGGGCTAATGCAGCAGTTCGGGAAGTTGAAATTCAAAAATTCTGGCATGAAAATAAAATTTATGAAAAAATGCTTGAAAAAAACAAAGGAAATCAATCATTTACGCTCCATGACGGTCCTCCATACTTAAGCTCCGATAAAATCCACATCGGGACTGCCATGAATAAAATTTTAAAAGATATTGTCGTTAAATATAAAACGCAATTAGGTTTTTACACTCCTTATATCCCGGGATATGACGCCCATGGACTTCCGATTGAAAATGCGGTTGTAAAAAATATTAAAGGCGGAAGAAGTGCACTGACACCTTTGGAATTAAGGCAAAAATGCAGGGAATTTGCCGCAAAAAACCTCAAAGGTCAGGAAGAAAACTTTAAACGCCTTGGAGTTTTGGGCGATTGGGAAAATCCTTATATTACAATTGCCCCTGAATTTGAAGCAAGGCAGATTGAGCTTTTTTGGGATATGTATAAAAAAGGCTACATTCAAAAAGGTTTAAAACCTGTTTATTGGTGTGCAGATTGCGAAACTGCGCTTGCTGAAGCGGAGGTTGAATATGCAGATATTGAATCAGATTCAATTTATGTCAAATTTGAAATGAGAGAGCCGTCTAATATCTACAAAAAAGCAAATATCAATTCAAATAATAAACTATATTCAATAATCTGGACAACTACCCCCTGGACAATTCCGTCTAATCTTGGAATTTGTTTAAATCCGCGTTTTGAATATTCAATTTTTGAATATAAGGGTGAAAATTATTTTGTTGCAAGTGATTTATTGGAAAACTTTTTAAAAGATGTTGAATGGGCAGATGTTAAGCTTTTAGGAACTTTAAAAGGTTCGGAATTTGAAAAAGAAAAAGCAAAACACCCGTTGTATGAAAAAGATTCACTCTTGATTTTGGGCGATCATGTAACGCTTGATGCCGGAACGGGAAGCGTTCACACAGCCCCGGGTCATGGCTTAGAGGACTGGGAAGCAGGGCAAAAATACGGGCTTGAAACATTTTCTCCGTTTGATTCAAAAGGCTGCTGGACGTCTGAAGTTCCTGATTTAGAGGGTGTTCCATATTATAAAGGAAATAAAATTGTTATTGATAAATTAACCGAATCGAATGCGTTAATAAAATCACAAAAAATTTCTCACTCATATCCTCATTGCTGGAGATGTAAGCATCCTGTTATGTACCGTTCAACGCCGCAATGGTTTGTTAAGGTTTCAATGTTTAAAGATAACGCCCTTGAAAACATTAAAAAAGTTAATTGGTTTCCCTCATCAGGAGAAAAAAGAATTTCAAACATGGTTGAAAACCGTTCGGAATGGTGTATTTCACGTCAAAGAGCATGGGGTGTTCCTATTCCTGTTTTATATTGCAAAAAATGTGGTAAGGCAATCATTAATGATGAAACAATTAAAATAATTGCTGATAAATTTAAGGCTGAATCCTCTGATGCCTGGGTTAAATATGAAGCAAAAGATTTTCTTCCTCAAGACTTCAAATGCGAGTGCGGATGCGATGAATTTATTAAAGAAAACGATATTATGGACGTTTGGTTTGATTCGGGTTCTTCTTGGAGTGCTGTTGTTGAGGCTCGTGCTAATGAATTTAATCCAAACGGCAACAATCCTTTACCTGTTGATATGTATTTAGAAGGTTCTGATCAACACCGCGGATGGTTTCAGTCATCTTTGTTGATTGCAAGCGCAACAAAAGGAATAGCTCCTTATAAAAATGTTTTAACCCATGGTTTTGTTCTTGATGGTGAGGGTCGCAAAATGTCTAAATCATTAGGTAATTTTGTAACGCCGCAAGAAATTATAAAAGTTTACGGTGCAGATGTTTTAAGACTTTGGGCAGCGAGTGTTGATTATAGAAATGATGTTAAAATCGGGGATAATTTAATCAAACAGCTGGTTGAAGTTTTTAAAAAGACAAGAAATACGATTAGATTCTTGCTTGGGAATTTATTTGATTTTGACCCTAAAAAAGATTACGTTCAATATCAAGACCTTGAAAATTTGGATAAATTTGCCCTGTCTAAACTTGCGAAATTAATTAAAAATGTGGATAGCGCGTTTGGTGCTTATGAATTTTATAAATACTTCCAACATCTTCAAAATTTTGCAAGCGCAGATTTAAGTTCGTTTTATCTTGATATTGTAAAAGACAGATTGTATACAAAAGGTAAAAAATCATTATCAAGAAGAGCATGCCAGACAGTTTTGTATGAAACATTAATGACTTTGGTTAAAGTTCTTGTTCCTGTTATGCCTCACCAAGCAGAAGATATTTGGCTTAATATGAATGATGAATTAAAAGATTCAAAAAGTGTTTTATTGACACCCTGGGCAAAAGCAAAAGATGAATGGTTTAATGACGAATTAGATGCAGAATTCAGCGCGCTTTTGAAAACAAGAGAAATTGTTGCGCGCGCGATTGAACCCTTGCGCTCAAGCGAGCCTAAAATAATAGGTTCGTCTTTAGAAGCAGATATCGTGATTTTGACCGATGATAAAACAAAACAGGAACTTCTTGAAAAACATAAAAATCTACTCAATGACTTATATATTGTTTCGCATGTTTATCTTGAAAATCAGCCTGAAGAAGTGTTGAGTGAATATTCTCAAGATGATTTTAATGTAAAAGTTTTAAAAGCAAAAGGAGAGAAATGTTTGCGTTGTTGGAAATACAGAACGCTTGACGATGATGGAATCTGTGAAGATTGTAAAAAGGCTGTTGAGGCTTAATTTTTTACAACAACAAACTCATAAGGAATAAAAACATAATATTTAATGACCATTCAATTATTTTAAAGGTTGAATGGTCGTTTTTTATCGCATTTGGCGAATTTGAATTTGGTATTATTTTTCAAAATAAAATTTTAACATTAAAAATCAAATTTTAATTTTTTAGCGATATGACTTATTGTTTTGGGGAAATTTTGAGCTAATAATTGTGCCCTTGTTGATATTATAAAGTTTTTTTGGCCTGCGTAAGTTAATAAAGCGTTTGTTTCCGCAATTACTTCTTTCAGTCCGCTTCCGTATGCATTACTTGTTTGTGAAAAATATTCAATGTATTCCCCGCCTGAGCTTTTAGTGTGTTTTGAATTAAAAGCGCTTAATTCTTCTTCATATAACTTATTTAATTCTTCGTCAAAATCAATTCCTAATAATTCATCTTTCTGATGACCTAATTCATGTGAAATTATAAAGGAATCTTCTCCGCTTCGCAATCCTTTTGTTCCGTTTATGTATACGCTATTTAAATCTTCGCTTAATTTCCAGGTTTCAATATTATTGAGTTCGTATAATTTGTCGGCAGGTAAATTTTTGCAATTTTCCCACAATTTCTCGCTTCCGTTTTCGATTATTCCATCTCTCACTTCCGCCGTGTCGCCAAATATAGTATTTGTGATTAAAGTCTTGTTTTCATCTGTTTTTGAAACTATATCAATTTTAACCTCTTTTCCGTTTGAATCTTTCAAGGTTATTGTTTGTGTTGAATCGTCAAACAATGCTGTTATTTCTTGACCGTCGATTGTCGTTCTGGTTTCGTTTTGTGAAATTTTTTCAAAACTGCGTTCTAAATTCAAAAGCTTTGCGCCGTTTTCATCGTTAATTTTGAATGAATAATCATAATCTATGCCGTTGCTTTTTGTTGTAAAATCGCGTTTGATTGTTGAACCGTTTGCACTCAGGTTTTCAAAATATGTTGTTGAACCGTCAGGATTTTGGACTAACTTGGATAATTCCTGACCTCCTTCAAGTTTACCCAGTTTAATTGCTTCTATTATATCAACATCTTCAGAGTAATCCTTTAGATTATATAAAGTCTTATTTGAAAAAGTATATTGATTTTCGGGTTTTTGCGTGTGTAATATTTGCACAGGTTCTCCTGTTACTTTATCGGTAATAATTTCAAATTGTTCATCAATATAGACATTTGCCGTGTCTTGAAATCTGTAGGGAGTTGTTTGGAAGCTTCCGCCGTTATCCGTGTTCCAGCTGTTATATTTTGGGTATTTTACGGAATTTATTTCATTAACAAATTTTTCGTTTCTTTCAATTTTAATTGTTCCATCGGGATTTATTGTTTGAATTACTTGAACCACGCAATCATCACCGGAGTTAAATTCTGCCGTTGTTTTTATTATTTTTCCGCCTGATGTGATTTCGGGAGCTGAACTTGATTTGATGCCGGAGTTTAAATCAAAATCTAAATCAAGGTCAAGGGAGGCTAAATCTTTCATTGAACTGCTGAAATTTCCAGTATTTGAGGAGTCTTGAATGGTATTTATTTTGACATCAATTTTTGCTTTTTTGTTGAATTTTTTTACAAAATTATAAATCTCATCTGCTTCTTGGGTGGATGTTTCTTTACAAATTTTCATAATTTCGCCGTTTTTAACTCCAGAATTAAAAAGATTAACCGCATTATCAAATTGTGCTTCACTTGTATTTAAGTTTAAAAAATTAAATATATTGATATCGTTAAACCCTTCAGAGCTTAATTTAACAATGGCATCAAGTTCTTTTTGTGTGTAATCATTTGCATTTTGAAGAATAAGATCAGATTTTATTCCGTTTTGTTTTAAAAAGTCTAAATTATCAGCAATATTTTTAAAAGTTTCTTTTTCTGCTTTTTGCGCTGTTTCTTGTGTTATTTCTTCCGATATTTGCGCTTTTGTGTTTAATGAAAAACTCTTCATTAAAGAATCATAATCAAAATTTGAATCTAAATAAATAATTCGATTCTGCGCATTATCTAATTCATCTGTAATGTTTTTGTTAATGTTGTCGGTAAGTTCGTTTATGGAATCTGTTATATTATTTCCAAATAAACCTTGAACTTTTTGTCCGATTTTTTGTCCTATTGCACTGTTGCCAACAGCTTCTCCCAGCTTAGATGCGCCTTTAAATGCTCCGCCTATAAACACTCCTCCAAGCGCTCCGCCTGCTGTGCCTTTTAGGGTATCTTTCGCTATTTCCTTAACTCCTTTATCGGCTTCGCCTGTGATGTTTTCGCCAATATCTCTTGACAGCGCGTCTGCCATGCCCGATAATCCGCCATCAATTGTCATTTCTGTTGCTGTGGCTCCGGTTTTAATGAAAATCTGTTTTCCTGTTTGTTTTACTGTCGTTTCTCCCGCTTTTAAAACGGTTGTTTCAAGAGCTTCTTTGCCTGCTAATTTCATAACGGCTTTTCCGGCTGTAGAACCGAGTGCCGCAGAGAAAATACTCATAGCGCCGTTTACAGCACCTGTTATTGTATCGTATGCTGCATTTTTGAGTGAGTATTTTTTTTCATTTCCCGCACAATCGAGACCTTCATCCCCAGCCTGCGCTCATTGTCGCGGTTGACCTCCACCAGGGAG
>CAPYQR010000058.1:5746-8927 GCA_948742005.1 uncultured bacterium | reverse complement strand
CCCTATAAAACACATTCCGCCGCATAGTTTGGAAGCGGAAGTTGCGGTTTTGGGTTCAATTTTGATTAATCCCGAGAGCATGAATAAAATTGTTGAAATTTTAGATATTGATAATTTTTATTCCCCTCAAAACAGACTGATTTATGAAGCTGCTTTTACTTTATATAATCAAAACAAACCAATTGATTATTTATCACTTTCCGAATATTTTAAATCAAGAAACCAGCTGGATGATATCGGTGGAATTGAATATCTTTCCGAACTCGGGCTTGATACCGTGTTATCATCAAACATTGAATATTATGCTCAAATTATAAAAGAAAATGCCCTTAAGCGTAAGCTTGTAAATGCGGGTTCTATAATAATTGAAGAAGTTTTTAAAAACCCTGAAGCGGAAACTTCTCTTGAAATTGCCGAAAAGACGATTTTTGAAATCGCGCAGCAAAAATCAAGCCAGGATGTTCAATTAATTACTAATCTTTTGATGGAAACCGTTGAACAGCTTGAATTTCGCTATAACAATAAAGGCTCATACACGGGCGTTCCAAGCGGATACTATGACCTTGATGCTATGCTTGCAGGTTTTCAAAAATCAGATTTAATAATTCTTGCTGCGCGTCCTTCGATGGGAAAAACAGCGTTTGCGCTCAATATTGCGCAGAATGTCGGAATTGTCCAAAAAGTTCCGACCCTTATTTTTTCTCTTGAAATGTCTGCACTTCAATTAACCCAAAGAATCCTTTGCTCGGAAGCTGAAATTGATGCACAAAGAGCAAGAACGGGAGAATTAAATGCGCAGGAATGGGAAAAAATTGCAAATGTAATGAACAGACTCCACGAATCTCCGATTTTAATTGATGATTCTTCAGGTGTTACATTATCAGATATTCGTGCAAAAGCAAGAAGAGTTAAGACAAAATATCCTGATATGGGAATGATAATAATTGATTATTTGCAGCTTATTGAAGACAAGGCAATTATGGATAGAAATCAGGCTATTTCAGGAATTTCCAGAGGCTTAAAATCTTTAGCGCGCGAATTAAATGTTCCGATAATTGCGCTTTCTCAATTATCCCGTAAGGTTGAAGACAGAACAGACAAGCGCCCGATGCTGTCAGACTTAAGAGAATCAGGCGCAATCGAGCAAGATGCCGATGTTGTTATGTTTGTTCATCGTGAGGGTTATTATGATAAAGAAAACCCCGAACTTAAAAATAAAGCACAGATTATTATTGCAAAACAACGTAATGGCCCTGTCGGGGAGGTTGATTTATTATTCTTCGGCGCAACAACTAAATTTAAAAACAAAATGAAACCTGTTGTTGAAATGTAAGATAAAAAACATGCTAGGATTTAATTATGAAATACGTTCCTTTACACATTCATACAGAATACTCTTTGCTTGACGGTGCAATCAGGATTCCTGATTTTTATAAATATGCTGCAGAAAACGACATGCCTGCAATTGCAATAACTGACCATGGAACAATGTTCGGGTGCGCTGATATGTTTATTGCGAAAAATGAAATGTTATCGCATATGTTATCTGAAGAAGAACAGGAATTAAAAAAGAAAATTGAAGCAGTAAAACCACTAATCGGCTGCGAATTCTATGTTGCAGACGGTGAGGTTATTGATGACCATACTAAAAAAACGCTTTATCACCTTGTTTTATTAGCTAAAAATCAAAACGGCTATCACAACCTTTGTAAGCTTGATTCAATCGCCACAACGCAAGCATATTACTATAAACCCCGTATAAACCACGAAATTTTAGAGCAATATAAAGATGATTTAATTTGTTTATCTGCTTGTATTCAAGGTGAGGTTGCAAGAAATTTTCTAGACGGTAAACCCGAAGAAGCCCGCAAACGCGCGCAATATTACAAGGATTTATTCGGCGATGATTTTTATATAGAGCTTCAAGACCATGGACTAAAAGAACAAAAAGATTCAAACCCTTTTTTGATGGAAGTTGCTAAGGAATTAAATTTAAAAACCGTTATCACAAACGACTCACATTATCTAAAAGCGCAGGATGCTTCCTGGCACGATACATTATTGTGCGAACAAACAAAATCATCAAAATCAAACCCGAACCGCTTTAAGTTTTCGGTTAATGAATTTTATGTTAAAACCGTTGATGAATTAAGAAAAGCTTTTTCGTGGATGGATGAAGATTATTTTAATCAATGTATCGAAAACACGGTAGAAGTTGCTGATAAATGCGATTTTCAAATGGATAAACTTGAATTTGGCAAAACAAAAGAATATCTGCCCAAGTTTCCATGTCCAGATGGTTATGATGAATTAACATATTTTGATTATCTTTGCCGTGAGGGTTTAAAAAAACGCTATGGCGACCCTGTGCCTGAAAGTATAATTGAACGTTATGAATATGAAAAAAGCGTAATTTTTAAAATGGGATTTCCCGCGTATTTCTTATTAACCTGGGATTTTATCAACTGGGCAAAGGAACACAAAATCCCCGTAGGCCCTGGGCGGGGTTCTGCAGCAGGTTCAATCGTTGCATATTCTTTAGGAATTACAGAACTTGACCCGATTTATCATAATTTACTGTTTGAAAGATTTTTAAATCCCGAACGTATTTCAATGCCTGATATTGATATCGATTTTTGCCAAAGGCGTCGCGGTGAGGTTATTGAATATGTTTCTTCGCGCTGGGGGGCAGATCATGTCTGCCAAATTATAACTTTCGGTACATTAGCTGCAAAAGCTGCACTAAAAGCTGTCTGTAGGGTTTATGACATTCCTTTTTCGCAGGCAAATACCTGGGCAGGAATGGTTCCGTCAACCCCCGGGACAAAGTTAAAAGAAGCATTGCTTGATGGAATGGAGCTTAAAAAACTTTGTGATGAAAATTCGCAAGTTCAAAGCCTTGTCGATGAAGCACTTCATATGGAGGGCTTGAAAAACCAAACGGGTACGCACGCGGCAGGAGTTATTATTGCCCCGCGTCCGATGAGTGAGATTATTCCCGTTGCGCTTTCGAAAGAAAAATCCTTAACAACGCAATATCCTATGGCAGGGATTGAAAAAATCGGACTTTTAAAAATGGACTTTCTGGGGCTTGAAACTTTGACAATTATTCAAGATGCCCTTGATTTAATCAAAGAAAGAACAGGGGAAGAAATCGATATTAACGCAATTCCGCTTGATG